>JBEDFA010000024.1:0-9826 GCA_041175365.1 Actinomycetota bacterium
TTGCCGCTGCAGGCAAAGTACGCGAACTTGTTCGCGGAGATGTCCTCTTCGAAGTGGGTGATGAGCCCGACAGTATTTATGTCGTTCTTTCTGGTCGCATTGCAATTGCTATCGGCAACCGTCCGTTCGATCATCGCGAGAGTGTGATCGCACTCATGGACGAAGGCGACTTGTTTGGCGACATGGGCATGCTCGATAAGAGCCCACGCTCCGCAGGTGCACGCGCACTTGAAGCATCGTCCGTTCTTGAAATTCCTTACGCAGCAGTCATCGAACAACTCGATAAGTCTTCTGCGCTTTTGTGGAACGTGATTCGCATGCTCAGCCGTCGTCTCCGTGCGATGGACCAGGCACTTGCCGACAGCGTGTTCCTAGATGTCACTGGCCGTACTGCAAAGCGTCTTCTTGAATTGTCGGCTGGCAAAGATGAATTCACATTGCCAGTCACACAGGAAGAACTCGCCGGCATGGTGGGTGCATCACGTGAACGTGTCAACAAGGCAATCGCAAGCTTCATCAAGCTTCATTGGCTGGAGCAGAGCGATCGCACCTACCACATCATTGATCGCACCAAGTTGGAGCAGCGCGCTATTTAGCCCGTAGACATTGCGTTTTTGCAATGTCTTTTTCACTCAGCTCAGTGCGCTGAGCAACCATGCCTTTGTCTTTGCATAGGCATCGTCAGCGTCTTCTTTTCTGTATGAAGGTCGCGATGCATCATGCGCGAATGCATGATTCGCTTCTGGATAGAACGCGATTTGTGCGCCCGTTGCACGTAGCTGTGCGATATCCGCTTCTGGTGTGTAAGGATCTTCGCCGCCAAGAATCGCGAGCACATTGTCTGCGTAACCATTAATCATGCACGCAAGAGGTTCCGCATGTCCTGGACCCTTCCATGCTGGCGGCATCACAATCATTCCGTAGAACGATGCAATGCGAACGAAGCGTTCATTCAGCGCAGACTTGAAGCAATACATGCCACCCATGCAGTAACCCATGAGGCCCGTTGTCTCTGTGCCCAGTGCATCAGCACCTTCCAACAAGTCACGCAAGTTGTCGCTGTCGTTCAACTGCGGCAACACAGCAACGCGACTTTCGATGGAGGCATCAACGTCTTTGCCGGGAAATGGCTCAACGGCAATGACCGACATTTCCCATTCACGAGAAAGACGCTCCACCATTTCGTCATATAAAGGACGCAGTCCGAAAATGTCCGGCGCAATCACAAGTCCCATCTTCGGATTCGGGTGTTTGACCATGATTGCTTCGGTTCCAGAGGGCAACGTGATGCGCATCTGGCAAGTATTGCCCAGCAGTGAGACCCTGGGTGAGACCTCAGAGCCCCTGACGGGTCAAGGGTTCTCCGCACTGTGCCGGTCATGGCACACACACCACTTTCCACTGCATCATCCACCCCTACCCCACCGTCAACCGAGCCCCCAGAGACCCTGGTGTGGACCACCGTGGCCAGCGGGCCCAGCCGCCAGATTGTGGACGAATGGACGCGATACTCGCGCCGACCCGCCATCTTGCGCCATGTGAACGCGTGGGAGTTCATGCCACGCCGTGTTGAGCATCTAGACGAGGTTTTAGAGCTCGCCGGCTTCGGCCGCGCCATCGACGACGCTGAAGGTGATCAGTTTCTCTGGCACCTTGTGCGAGAGGCAGAACATGACGACATCGCAGCACGCATCGTTCTTCATCGCATGATGCCTTCCATCATGAATATGGCTCGCAGGCGCGGTCCGGTCTTTCACGGCGGGATCGAAGCCGCAATGAACGATGCCATCGGAACTGCATGGATGATCATTCGCACATTCCCCCATCAGCGCCGCACGCGAAAGATTGCGGCAAACATTTCGCGCGATACAGAGAACTATGCATTTGTTCGTCAACATCGCTTACGACGTGTACATGAGGTGCAAGTAGGAGACGAAATATTGCGCGATGCATTTGAATACCGGTACACACCCGACTCTGCCAATGACTTTGATGACGTGATGGCGGAGGCGCGAGAGAACGGCGCAAGACGACGCCATATTGAATTACTACAGCGGTTAGCAAGTGGCGAACACAGTCGAGACATTGCTGCGCAGTCCGGCATGTCACCACGTACTGTTCGCCAACATCGAAAAGATGCTGTGGAAGAAGTCCGACGGGTGTTGCTGAATAACTAGTGCGAATTAACGCGCGAGTTTGACGCGACGCAATCGCAAGCTGTTTGATACCACGAATACCGAGGACGACGCCATCGCTAGTCCAGCCCACATGGGGTTCATGCGACCAGTGGCCGCCAGCGGAATCGCTGCAACGTTGTAGGCAAATGCCCAGAAAACATTGGTGCGAATTGTTCGCAATGTTGCGCGCGATAAACGGATTGCGTCAGGCACGGAGCGAAGATCGCCATTCACAATGGTGAGGTCGCTTGCTTGCATCGCAACATCTGTACCGCCACCCATTGCGATACCCACATCGGCTTGTGCGAGTGCTGCTGCATCGTTCACACCATCGCCCACCATGGCAACGGCATATCCGCGCTCTTGTAAGTCCTTCACCACAGCCACCTTGTCGGCGGGCATCACGCCTGCATAGAGATGGTGTTCGTCTGTATCAATACCAACAGAGACGGCAATGGCTTCTGCCGTTGCTTTGTTGTCTCCGGTGAGAAGTACTGGTGCGAGACCCATCAGTTTGAGAGACGCGATTGCTTCAGCACTGGTGGGCTTTGGTTGGTCAGCGACGCAGAGCACTGCGTTGGCCCTGCCGTCCCAACTGACAAGAACTGCGGTTTGTCCATCGGCACGTGCAGATGCCAGAGCTTCCTTTAATGACCCAGGAACAATCACAAGACGGTTGGTGAACATCTCTTCACGACCCACCAAAACGATCACGCCGCCGATACGACCCGCGGCACCAACACCTGGCATTGCCTCAAATTCATCAAGCTTCGGAAGTGCTCCGAGTTCTGCTTCAGCAGCAGCGACGATTGCTCGGGCGATGGGATGCTCGCTTCCTTTCTCAATTGCCGCGGCATAACGCAATGCAGATTCACGTGTGACACCTTCGGCGCACACAATGTTCGCAAGCGTCATTGCTCCTGTTGTGACCGTGCCGGTTTTGTCGAGCACCACTGTGTCTATACGACGAGTGCTCTGAAGAACATCAATACCTTTAATAACGATGCCCATCTGCGCCGCACGACCACTGCCCACCATGAGAGCCGTGGGCGTTGCGAGGCCCAATGCACAGGGGCAGGCGATGATGAGTACAGCGACAGCGGCTGTGAAGGCTTTCTGCACATCGCCATCAATGAACAACCATGCAGCCAAAGTGGCCGCGCTGATCGCAAACACCACAGGAACGAAAATTGACGCGACTTTGTCGGCCACCTTTTGCACTGGCGCCTTTGTTGCTTGTGCATCGCGGACCAATTTGGCCATGCGCGCAAAAGTGGTTTCTCCACCAACGCGAGTGGCTTTCACTAACAAACGACCGTTTTGATTCACGGTTGCTGAAGTGACGTTGTCGCCAACAGTGACATCGACGGGAACGCTCTCACCCGTGATCATGCTGACATCAACACTGGAAGATCCTTCTTCCACGATGCCGTCCGCAGCAATCTTTTCGCCAGGACGCACCACCAAAATGTCACCTTCACGCACCACGGATGCGGGGATAGAGACCTCTTCGCCATTACGCAACACCGTGGCGTACTTCGCGCCCATTGCCAACAAGGAACGCAGTGCATCTCCAGCAGAGTTCTTTGCGCGCATCTCTAAATAGCGACCCAGAAGAATGAATGCAGTGACGGTGGCGCCGACTTCGAAATACACATGTGTTGTTGCGCCCATTGAGACGCCGTTGTGCACCATTGTTTCTTCCAACGCATCGCCCCAGATCAGTGCCCACACACTCCACAGAGTTGCAGCGATGACACCAACGGAAATCAGAGTGTCCATTGTGGTGGTGCCGTGACGAGCGTTCTTGATTGCAGCTTTATGGAATGGCCACGCACCCCAGGTTGCAACGGGAAGTGAAAACGCCATCGCCCACCATTGCCATCCATTGAATTGCCATGGCATCACCATGCTGAGAACAACAACTGGCACAGACATTGCTGCCGAGAAGATGAGGCGAATACGTGCTTGACGCAGACGTGCATCAAGATCATCGTCATATGGGTTGTCGTCGACAACACGCGCGCCGTATCCGGCATCAATGACAGCCTGAATCAACGCGGACTGCTCCACCGAAGTGCCATCAAATGCCACCATCGCAGATTCGGTCGCGTAATTGACTGCGGCTTCTACGCCATCAATGCCATTGAGTGTCTTCTCGATGCGTGCAGCACATGCCCCACAGGTCATGCCCTGAAGAGCTAACTCCACTTCAACAATGGATTCGGGGGGAACCACAACGCTCATACCTAGTTACCTACCACCAAAGTCGGGGTGTCGCTTCTCAAGAAACGCAGCGATCCCCTCTTGTGCCACATCCGACACCACAGCGTTTGCCATTACTGCAGATGCAAAGGCATAGGCATCCGCTTCATTCATACCTATTTGTTGGTAGTACGCCTTCTTGCCCATCGCTTTGCTTTCGCGCGATCCACGACATGCGCGCTCTAACAAAGACTGCGTCGCACTCTCTAGTTCCTCATCCGATGCGACTTCGTTGATGAAACCCCACTCCAATGCGGTCTGTGCAGTGATGATGTCACCCGTCATCGCCATCTCTAATGCTCGTTTTGGGGTTAACGAACGTGCAACGGCTACGAGCGGCGTGTGACAGAACAAACCACCTTTGCCACCAGGAATTGCAAAGCCTGCTGAAGTCGCAGCAACAGCAAGATCACACGTAGCAACCAACTGGCAACCAGCGGCGGTCGCCAATGCATGCACACGCGCCACTATGGGCTGCGGGATGGAATGCATCATCTGCATCAAGTTCGAGCACACAGTAAAGAGGCGCAAAGCGTCTGCTTCTGATGCGCCCTTCATTTCTCCAAAGTTATGCCCAGCAGAAAACACGGGGCCTTCAGCACCCAGGATTACACCGAGAGCATCAGATGACCCGATTTCTTCAAATACCTTGGTGAGTTCAAGGAGAACATCCAGCGACAAGGCATTGCGCTTGGCCGGATTGCACAACGTCACGGTGACAAAATCACCGTGACGTTGCGAACGAATTGAAATTGTCATGGCATGCCTCCGTGGTTACCCACAGAGTACGCCTTATGCAGTCCTTAGGTCAGAACGCGCGGATGGGCCTGATGAGGTACGCGTTGGTCTTCGCTGGGAAGGACTGTTGGCCTGTCCCGAAGTTTACGGCAATGGCTGTACCCGACCCACTGTCATTTGATGACCAGTACGTCATGTTGTTAAAACCAGGCTGAATTGTTCCGGCCGTGCAGCCCACTTGCTGGTTGCCAGTTGGCTTTCCATTGGCGTATTTACACAACTCGTCCAACTCGTGTTGCGAAGGCAAGAACCAATCGGATTTGCCGCCACCCTGATACGCACGTGAAACAACTGTTGCCCACGCGCTCAAAACGCTGACGTTCAGTGTGATCTGACGGTTGTTTTCGCGACCTTGTCCCACCGCGCCAGAGGTATTGACATAAGGATTTGTCGTTCCCCATACGCAACTTGCATTAAGAGAATCTGGGTTCACACAGTTTGCGCTGGACTGCGTGGAGGCTTTCCAATCCGAAGGCGAGACTTCGAGATAATGACAGGTGCTGGCCAATGACTCACCACATGTAAAGCCAGCTGTCGACACGTAATACACGGTGCCGCCACCAGGACCACGATCACCAACAACGCATGTTCCGCCTTGAGCACAAGTCTTAATCGTTGTGGTGGGAGCAAGAGTGGTCGTTGCTCGTACTGTGGTTGTTGGTGCAATCGTGCTCGTTGTGGTTACCACTGTCGGTCCTAGGAAGGTACGAACGGGTCGAACAGGAAGAAGAACATTTCGACTTTCACCACTGATAGGCCAATGGGCTTTCATTGAAATTCGACCTCCGTACTGAGCCCCCGTGTCAGCGAGGCGGTACGACATCCAATATTGCGACGGGATTGATGCCCAATCTCCAGTTGACCCAGCTCTACAAGCATCCAAGTGAGAGGGAAGAAGCGTGCTTTTCTTCTGCGCATAGTTACACAGGGCACGACTTTCATATTCCGAAGGCAACGCCCAGTCGGTGAATCCGCCACCCTTGTAACTCTTCGCAATCGAAGCTGCAGTACCAGCCGTCGAATCTTTTTCAATCATCAAGAGAGTGTTGTCCAATCCACTTCCCAATGTGCTGCCAAGGCCGATGTTGTTTGTATTCACACCAGCTAGTCCCCATGGGCATTTGGGATCCGAGTCAGTTGCACTAAATGTGCACCCATTAGGAATCGTCACCGTTGTCGCCCACCGTGTTGGAGCGGCCTCCACCATGTTGCACTTCTGCATCATCTTTGTGCCACAAGCAAACTGAGTTGGACTGACATAGACAACAGTTCCACCGCCAGGCCCAATGCTTCCCGCAGAGCAATCCTTGGTCTCCGTGCATGTTTGAACTGGGATAGTGGTCGTGGTCGTCGTGGCGGCCGGAGCCTGCGTCGTGGAAGAGGAACTGCTCTCACAGGCCGAAATCACTGCAAGCACTGCTGTGAACGCCACCAATTTGCGTGCAAAACCTTGTCCTTTGGACACCAATTTCATAGTCATTTCCCACCTCTTAGAAGTAGCGACCACAATAATCTCAAAATGTTAACAGCGTCAACATTTAGGCCCTTTGTCGAGATGATAGGAATGAGAGATGGCGAAAGAGCAGATGCCCCAGCGAGTTTCTCGGGAGTCCGGTGCTGAACTATTAGTCGCTGCAGCGATCTCTTTGGCGCAGGACACTCCAATTTCAAAAATCACAGTCCGCGATATTGCATCGACTGCAGGTCTGCAAACAATGCATCTCAAACGCTATTTCGGATCACGCAACGAATTGCTAGTCGCAGTGTCGAACAGATTGATGGAAACAATTGTTGACAAAATTATCGACAAACCTCTGCCGCAAATTTTTCCGTACCTTCAGAACAGTGCAGAAGTTGAACTTCGCCTACGCATCGTGAGTCATTTGATTTCGGAAGGCGTTGACCCCATCGTCTTCAAAAATGACAAAGAGATGTATCTGCGGATCGCCGAACGTATTGCTCTCGTCAATTCAGTTAGTAAGCGCACATCACACACGTACGCGCTGATTATTCAGCTCATTTTGCAGGGCGATCGTTTAATGGGTGCAGTCAATGGAATCTCAAAAAAGCAACGAAAAGACATTTTCGATCTCTTGGTTGTCCTAGGTGCCGGCCTACCTAATGCCGAGAGTTCCCTGCACTGGTAGGGAATAATCCTGTAAATACTGCTTCTAGAAGGCCGGTATAGGAATACGCCCTAGAGAATTTGCCAAATCTTTGATTTCCTCTTACCCAACACGGGGACAAAGTGGGTCACACTGTTGACACGCACAAGCCTTCAAGGAGGAACCCATGAAGAATTCCCGCAAAGCACTCACCGCTACATCAGTTGCAGTATTGCTCTCTCTCGGAGCCACAAACACCGTCGCAAGCGCCGCCACCGACACCACGACGACAATTCCGTCAACAATCACCGTTTCTCGTAAGCACGTGCTGAACACTGACAAAATCATCGCATCCGAACTTGGCATCTCCGTCTCACAACTTCGCAGTGAACTTGCTGCAGGTTCAACACTTGCCGAAGTCGCAGCGAACCATGGAAGTTCTGCGGCTTCACTTACCGCTGTCATTAAGGCAAAACTTGCTGCACTCGTCACAAAGGCCGTCAAGGCCGGATCAGTGGGCCGCAGTCGTGCTGCTTCATTGCGCGCCACATTGGGCGCAACAGTCTCTGGACTGATGAATCGTGCAGTTGCAACATCTCGCCACGGGGACAACAGTGAACTTCAATTGTTGTCTGACACTGTTGTCGCCAATCTTCTTGGCATCACAGTTGATGCACTTCGGACGGAATTGAAGACGGGGATCTCCATTCTCACTGCGGCGACAAATCGAGGAGTCACGCAGGATGCGCTTGTCGCAGCATTAACAACCGACGCAACGACCAAGATCAACGCTGCCGTCACCGCTGGGACCATCACCCAGGCAAAGGGCGATGAACTTCTTGCTTCACTTGCAACACGCATCAGCGGATACATCAACCGTATTCAAACTCCCACTCAACGCCGTAAAGGACCTGAAAAGCGTGAACAAAAGAAGTTCGAACTCTCTTCACCAGATGTCGTTGCACGGATTCTTGGAATTACGAAAGAAGCACTCAAGGCAGAGTCCGAGAATGGTCTCTCTTTCGCCCAGATTGCAGTGAATTACAACGTCACTGTTGACACCTTAAAAGCAGGAATCACCGCAGATGCCACTTCGCGAATTGCGGCAGCACTTGCATCTGGTCGCATTACTCAGACACAAGCTGATGCCTACACCGCATCACTTGCAACATGGGTTGACACATTCATCAACCGCATTCCAAAGGTAGAAGTACGAGTCGGAAAATTCCGTTTGGTATCAATTGATGCAGCAGCCACATTTATCGGCGTCACTAAAGATGCGTTAAAAGTTGAATTGCTCACCGGCATTTCGATTGCGCAAAGTGCAATCAACCATGGCAAAACTGTGGACGATCTCTCTGCAGCACTCACAACAGACTCCACCACTCGAGTCAATGCATTAGTGACTTCAGGTTTGATCACACAGACAAAGGCTGCTGCACTCTTGGCATCATTGCCCCAGGCAATTGCCACATTTATTAATCAGATTCACACTGCGTAATTCGCCGAACTGATTTCACAGGCTTGCGGCCCCACCTTCGGGTGGGGTCGTTTGCTGTCTGACAACGCTTCAGAACACCAGCAACAACTAAATAGTGCGCCCTCTGGGGCTCGAACCCAGGACCTGCGGATTAAAAGTCCGTTGCTCTACCGACTGAGCTAAAGGCGCATTTCGGAGATTGAGAACCCGCAGCAAATCTGCAGCGAACGCTCAAAACATCCTTAGATCATGTTAGTTGGAGCAGGCACAAAACGTTCATTTCGTGGCTATTGGACTCATACGATGAGTGGGTGGCACGCGTTTCTCGGGCGAAAAATGGGCATCCGCCAAAGGTCTGCGTGACGTGCGGGCTGCCCTTTGAGTGGCGGCGCAAATGGGCTCGCGACTGGGAGAACGTGAAGTACTGCAGTGACCGTTGTCGTAAAGGTGCTCCGCATCCCTAAGTACGTGAGTACTGATGTGACAACTGAGAGTCACTAACGGGAATGACACTCCACTTCGCAAGGTTCTACTCCGCAATGCCAACTGTGTTGGCACCCCCCATTCACAGGAGTGAACCATGAAGAAAACAATCACCGCTATCGCAGCAGCATCCGTTTTGCTGTTGTCAGCTTGCGGAGCCGATGGCTCCACCACAGACACAACCATGCCAGCTGTCACGACAACAGAAATGGCCAAAGAGGTCGGCAACATCGTCGAAGTTGCACAAGGCAACGAGGATTTCTCAACTCTTGTCGCAGCAATCACAGCAGCAGACCTTGGCGAAGCACTCTCTGGTGAAGGTCCGTTCACCGTGTTCGCCCCCACCAACGCGGCATTCGAAGCACTCCCGGCCGGACTTCTTGAGAAGCTCTTGCTGCCTGAGAACAAAGAAGTACTTGTGAAGATCCTGACGTACCACGTCGTTGCAGCAAAAGTGATGGCAGCAGACGTCATGGCTGGAGATGTCACCACTCTTGAAGGTTCAAAGTTTGCAATCT
>JBEDFA010000025.1:0-3704 GCA_041175365.1 Actinomycetota bacterium
GTTGTGAAGACTATCCGTCGACGCGCTGAATATCGGGCTCGATGAAGATGAACTTCGCTTCAGGAACAACCTGACGCATTGCTGCTTCAGCCTCATCAATGGCCTTGCTGACATCGTTGGCCGGAAGGGCACCATCGAAAATGACCTTTGTCGCAACAAGGATGGTGTCGGGGCCAAGGTGCTCGGTATGCATGTAGATCACTTCGCGAACATTCGCCTGAGATTTCAGTGCCTTATTTAAAGCAATGCGATTCTCTTTCGAAGCGGTTTCGCCCATGAGAAGAGCTTTCATCTCAACGCCGAGAATGAAAGCAACAGCAACAAGAAGAACACCAATGGCAACGGAACCGGCGGCGTCCCAACGTGGGTTGTGGGTGTAGTGACCAAGAAGAACACCGGCGAGCGCAAGGAACAAACCAGTCTCTGCAGCAATGTCTTCAAGGAGAACCGTGGGAAGTTCTGGAGACTTCGCAGTGCGAATGAATTGCCAGTGGCTTTGCCCCTTCGGTTTTACGTGAGCAACTTCCTTGATAGCAGTACGCAATGAGTAGGTCTCTAACAGAATGGCAACTACCAAAATTCCGATGGCGATGCCCATGCTCTCCGTCTCATGTGGGTGGCGAAGTTTGCTGATGCCTTCATAGATGGCAAACAAGCCACCCATGCTGAACAACACCAACGCAACAATGAAGGCCCAGAAATATCGTTCACGCTGGTGGCCAAAGGGATGATCTTCATCGCGGTCACGCACTGATCGCTTGGCACCCAACATGAGGAGACCTTGATTTCCAGTGTCGGCGAGGGAGTGCACTGCTTCTGCGGCAAGACCAGCGGAACCCGTGAGGAGAAAGCCCACAAACTTTGAAATTGCAATACCCAGGTTGGCGAAAAACGCCGCGATGATTGCCTTACGACTGCCTTCATTCATGCGTCTAGGTTGTCACATAGGGGTGGCAAACCTCGGAACTTCATACATGGGGGTATGTGATGGGTTATCTCAACGGAAAAATTGCTGTAGTCACGGGTGGCGGTCGTGGAATTGGCAAGGCCATTTCACTTGCGCTTGCTGCAGAAGGTGCGACTGTTGCAATTAACTACCGACGCGACAAAGACTCTGCAGAAGAAACAATGCGCGAGATTTTGAATAGCGGAGGGACCGCGACTCTTCATCAAGGTTCCAACGACATTCCTGCAGAGAACGTTTCACTCGTGCAAGACATCATCTCAACACATGGTGGCATCGACATTGTTGTTGTGAACGGTGGCAATGCATCGAAGGGTCGAAGTGTTGTTGAGACTGAAGCTGAAGAAGTGTGGAACCTTGTTGCAACACATGCGCTCGGACCACACCAGTTGTGTCGTGCATTCATCCCGCATATGCGTGCACGCGGTGGTGGGCACGTGGTGTTTATTTCTTCCGTTGCAACAAGTGGCATGTCTGCCAATGGTGCGCCGTACAACATGGCAAAGGCAGCGATGGAAGCCCTTGCTCTCACGCTTGCGAAAGAGGAACGTCCACACAACATTCGGGTGAACATCGTGGCGCCCGGACTCGTGGAGACAGATATGGGCGTTCGCCTGGCTCGAGCCATCACCGGCAATCGTGAGGCAGACGACCTGCGCTTCATGGATGCCGCCGCCCCCTTTGGTCGCGTGTGCCAACCAGAGGACATTTCTCAGTCTGTGCTGTATTTCTGCTCACCACAAGCCTCCTATGTCACGGGTCAGCGCATTCAGATCGACGGTGGCGGAAGCAACCTCCGGGTGGGGCAGTAACGGCTGTTAGGTGTCGCTAACCTTCGTGGCGTGAGCAGTCCACTGGCCCCGCAAAACGCAGACACGATCGTCGAAATCACCGAGGAAGCCCTCAAGCAACTCCTCGTGCTTCGTGATGAAGAACCCGAGAAGGAACGTCTCGGTCTTCGCCTTGAAGTCATCGCCGAACCAGGCGAAGAGTTCAAGTACGACCTCTCTTTTGAGATCGTCACACAGGCTGCCTTCAGCGATGAAGTGCGCACCATTGGCGGATTGAAGATCATCATTCCGTTGCAGTCATTCGAACACATCAATGGTGCTTCGCTTGATTACAACGAGCGTCAAGGTCTCATCATTCGTAACCCGAATAAGCCACCAGCACCAATGATCGATGGTCTCATCAATGACGATGAAACAGCAGCCGCTGTTGAGGCAGTGATCTCTACCGATGTCAACCCATCACTTGCAGCACACGGCGGATTCGTCACGTTCGTGGGTCACGACAACGAAGGTGTTGCGTATCTCACGATGGGTGGCGGTTGCCATGGTTGCTCAATGAGCAAGATGACGATGCTGGAAGGCGTGCAGACCACATTGGTCGAGCAGGTGCCCGGCATTCTCAAGGTGCGCGACGTCACCGACCACGCCACCGGCGCAAACCCGTACTACAGCTAAAACAGCTCGTAACTCCCTGCGCCGTTGCTGTGCGTGAAATGCTGTGAAGATGCATGTCTCGCAGTTGATCTCAACAGATCCTTCTTTTGGCTGATGCTGTCTGGCTTTGATGCAATGTTTCATAAATTATTGTGACATTATGTTTCAATCGATTTATATAAATAAGTCAGCGAGTAATCGGGGAAGAAGAACAGATGAAGATTTACAAATCCAAGATTTCCTCGATTGCGATTCTTGTGATCGTCATGGGTTTGTCAGGGTGCTCCGGGTCGAATAGTGCAACAACAACGACAACAACAACTATTGTGTTGGAGAAGCCGTTCGGGGTTTCGTTGCTATCGCAGTCGTTGCCCTCTGCGCTCGAATTACCAAGTGGTTGGACCGCTTCCGGAA
The DNA here is from genome assembly GCA_041175365.1 of Actinomycetota bacterium. GTDB lineage: Bacteria > Actinomycetota > Acidimicrobiia > Acidimicrobiales > Ilumatobacteraceae > UBA2093. The sequence goes on from JBEDFA010000025.1 coordinate 2,824, forward strand.
CGGCTGAGAACTCATCAAGTGGGGCTCTTGAGCCAAAATCTGGTAAGGGCTTTGGTGTCTGTGGTGGACCAAATCGAGACATGCTGCTCCAACAATTTGGTGTAGTCGCATGGGCATGGTCACCAAGTCTGCAGCCTGAGAAGGGCGGCTATGCGTATATCAGTACGTTTGAATTCCCAACGGCCGAGGCTGCAAAAAATTTCATTGAAACAACTGCAAGTCAAGCATCCTGTGGAAGTCTCACACACGAAGCAGTGGAACTAGGGGAAGGTGTTACGCCATCAAAAAATTCTAAGACACCGAGATTTGATGGCTTTTCTGGATCGGATAATTCAACTAAATGGGAAGTTCGCGAGTCGTACACAGTTGGAGGGAAACTCGCATCTTCCACATCAACAGGAATCACGACCCAGACAGATACTGAGTACATTGCGAAGATCTATGGAAAAACTTACGGTCAGTCCGAAAGAATCGTTGCAGCTTTTGAACAACATCTGAATGTGGTGATTCGATATTCACTAATCGGTGATTGTTGCGTATACGGCTATTCAAACTCAGAAGCAAGTAAAGAAGACCTGCGTAGCAGTCTCTCTGACTTGAATGTCATGGCTGAACAGTTCAGGCCGGCGATACTTAAGAAGTTGGGACTGTCTGTGAATGAAAACGCTCCCACAAGCTCAAATGTGACCAATTAATCCTCTGCGCCTGTGGGCGCTTCATGAGCATTGCAGACTTTTGTTGCGCGTGAAATGCTGTGAAGATGCATGTCTCGCAGTTGTGGTCGTATCCCGTTAAGTCCATGGTGGGCGGAAGCGTCGATTCCGTTGAATTGACGTCGCTCGGAATCGTGGGTGACCGTCACTGGGCCATTCGTGATTTAG
>JBEDFA010000026.1:0-26217 GCA_041175365.1 Actinomycetota bacterium
CCGGACAGCTTGGCGCTGATCTTGCCCCGTATTGGGCTGTAGCGGGCTGAAATCGCTCCCTTAGGCTTTCAAGCGTGATCAAGGTCGAATTCACCATTGAGCCATTTGAGATGGGCGAGGCTCCCGAGCGAGTCACCCTTTCTGTTGCCGCGGTGGAGGCTCTTGGCATCCCCGTGGAGATTGGTGTGTTCGGCTCTGCCTTCACCACCGATGCCGCTCAGGTGGGTCCCGCAGTTTCGGTTCTTCTTGCCACGGCCTATGCCCATGGCGCCACTCACGTCACCATCGACACCGAGGTGGTCGGCTAGTGGCATTCGTTCAGCATCCGTTGCTGGCCGCAGTGAAACCCATTCTTGATGCAGTGGGTGCACAGCTTGTGTCGGTGGACGACGCACGTATTAGTGACATGGCGTTGGAATGGGAAGGCGAAATTGTCGCCGCCGTTCGCCTGCCACGTCTACATGGTGCACTGGAGAGATTGATTGAGCAAGTGGAGAAAGAACTCGGTGCACGTTTGCCCGATCTTTCTCGCAATGACAAGCAGCTCGCTGTGAAGTTGCTTGATCAGCGAGGCGCATTTATTTTGCGCCGTGCGGTGGAAGATGTTGCCGACGCAATGGGCGTCTCACGTATCACCGTGTACAACTACCTCAACGCATTGCACCGCTAGTCACCTTTGGTGGGTGGGATTCCGCGGTACACCCGACTGTCATACTTGAGGTCATGCAAGCCGTCATTGTTCTTCTCGTTGTCCTCATTGCTGCCGTTGTCTTTGTGGGACTCAAAATTGCAGGTGGCTCTCAAGGCACTGCACCAGCGGCGCCCATCACGGTGGCTGCACCCCAAGTTGATATGGCACCAATCATTGAAGCTGTGAAGGCGTCGATTGATGTGAAGGCCATTAGCGCCGGCGTTCAAGGCGCTGTGCAAACGGAAATGTTAAAGACAGCTCAGCAAGCTCTTGTGGCGAATAATGAGCAGGCTAAACAGCAGGCAGATCAAACCTTGGCTGGTCAAACACAAGCGCTTGATCAACAAGCAAAGATCTTGTTGCAGCCATTCGAGGAGCGCATCAAGCAGCTTTCAGAGTCCGTAACTGCACTGCAAGGAACGTACACAGCTGAACAGGCAACTGTTGCTGCGCTGACCAATCAGATCACAACCCTTCAAGAGTCCACCACAACATTGAAGAATGCGTTGAAGTCACCAACCGCACGTGGTTCTTGGGGTGAGAATCAATTGCGCAATGTCATTCGCATGGCCGGCATGGAGAATTATTGCGACTTCACAGAACAGTTCACTGGCGGTGAAGCAGAACGCACACAACGTCCCGATGTTGTCGTCAACCTTCCTAGTGGTGCTCGTCTTGCAGTCGACTCAAAGGCTCCGCTTGCTGCGTACTTGCGCATGCAGGAAGCATCGGATGTTGCTGTGCAGGAACAAGAACTGAAGCAACACGCAAAAGACATTCGCGCGCACGTGAAGACTCTCGCGGAGAAGAAGTACTGGGATCAGTTTGGTCATGCAACACCAGACTTCGTCATTATGTTCATTCCAGGTGAGGGTTTCGTTGCCGATGCGATGAAGGCCGATACCGCTTTGCTTGATGATGCAATGAAGCAACGTGTGCTGATTGCGTCACCGGTGAACCTTCTTGGTTTGCTTCTCACGATTTCAAAGGGTTGGCAGGCACACTCACTTGCCGAGCATGCAGAGATGGTCGCCAAATTGGGCGTCGAAGTGTATGAACGAGTCGGCGTTGTCATCGAAGAGATGAACAAGATGGGCAAGAACTTAGGGACTGCAAACACTGCGTATAACGACATGGTTGCGTCGTTCGAGCGCCGTTTGCTCGTCACATTACGCAAGTTCAAAGACCTTGGCGTTGTTCAGAGCGATATCAAAGACGTGAAGGCAATTGAAACTGCAAGCCCTCGTGAGATCAATGCGGCTGAGGGTCGTCCAGAACTTCAGGCCCCGTTGACGAAAGAACTTGAGTCGTAAGACTCAGAGGCGGCGCAGGTTTACTTTTGTGACGCGGTGATCCGCGCCCTTCTTCACTAAGAGTGAAGCGCGTGACTTGGTGGGCTCTATGTTCTCCACCAAGTTCTTACCGTTGATTTCGCGCCAGATGGTGCGCGCCATCTCGACTGCTTCTGCATCAGTGAGGTGTGCATAGTGCTGGAAGAAACTGTCCGGATCGCGGAACACGGTTTCGCGCAAGGCTTGGAAGCGGTCGATGTACCACTTCTCGATGTCTTCCTCGGCTGCGTCAATGTAAATCGAGAAATCGAAGTAATCGGATACGAATTCGTTCGACTCTGAACCCACTTGCAACACATTGAGTCCTTCAAGAATCAAGATGTCGGGTTGGTTGATGGTGATGCGTTCATCATCAACAATGTCGTACACCACGTGGCTGTATACCGGTGCAGTGACTTCAGGTGCACCGCTCTTCACGTCGCGCAAGAAAGACAACAACGCTTTGGTGTCATAGCTCTCAGGAAAACCTTTGCGATTCATAATGCCGCGGTCTTCCAATACTGCGTTAGGGAAGAGGAATCCATCGGTGGTGATGAGATCAACTCGAGGGTGATCCGGCCAACGAGCAAGAAGGGCCTGCAAGATACGCGCGAAGGTGCTCTTGCCAACAGCAACTGACCCTGCGATACCGATGACGTACGGAACCTTGGGCGCCATTGCCCCAAGGAATGTTGCAGAGACTTTGTGCAAGTTCTGTGTTGCACTCACATACAAATTGATAAGACGTGTCAGGGGCAGATAAATAGCTGCGACTTCATCAAGATCAATCTTTTCATTGATGCCCCGAAGTTCTTCAAGGTCTCGCTCGCGAATAGTCAGCGGAGTAGCAGCACGAAGGTCTGCCCACTCTTCGCGGCCAAACGCCAGATAGCGAGCCGAGTTAGGGGAATCGATCACGATGAGAACGCTACGAGTAAAAGGTCAGCGTTTCCAAGGTGCGGAAGGCGATACAGCGCCATTTCCACCCGTAAGAATCTCGTAACCATCAGCGGTAACCACCAAAGTGTGCTCGTACTGGGCGGTACGGCTGCCGTCCGCAGTGACAGCTGTCCAGTCGTCATCCCACATCTTGTGGCGTGATTCGCCGCTTGCGGTGATCATCGGCTCAATCGTGAAGGTCATTCCTTCGCGTAACACCATCGTGTTTCGTGGGTCGTAATAGTGCAGCACCTGAATGTCGGTATGGAAGTTCTCACCAATGCCATGACCAATGAATGCGCGTACGACTCCGTACTTGTGCTTCTTTGCATGCACTTCAATTGCGCGACCGATCTCGTTTAGTGGAACTCCTGGCTTCACAGCTTCAATTCCGTGCCACATGCACTCTTCGGTGACCTTCATGAGGTTCTTGTCTGCATCAGAGATGTTGCCCACGGCGAATGTTGCATTCGTATCACCGTGCACGCCATTCAAATAAATGGTGACGTCGAGATTCACGATGTCACCGTCAAGCAATACGCGATTGTCGGGGATGCCGTGACAGATCACTTCGTTTACGCTGGTGCACACGCTCTTTGGATACCCGTGGTAATTCAACGGGCTGGGGTAGCCACCCATTTCAATCGTGAGGTCATGGACGAAGATGTCGATCTCATCGGTGGTGATACCGGGGCGAACCATCTCGCCGGCACGACGAAGAATTTCTGCAGCAGCAAGACCTGCGACGCGCATGCGCTCGATGATTTCCGGCGACTTCACACGTGATTCGTCATTGCGCGGTGGAACACCCGTTTCTGCATACGGCGGCTTGCCGATGGTGTCGGGCACATAACGCATTGGGCTGATGATGCCTGGCTGAATACGACCTTCAGTGCCCTTGCAGCAACGCTTGTATTTGCGGCCGCTGCCACACCAGCACGGATCATTCGATGCGGGGAGTGTCTCGGGTGCCTGACTCATGGGTTAAAGGCTACGGGGTGACTTGACAGGTTTTGGGCGACTGGCATTAGTCATCTGCCTTCCGTACGTTCCCCGCCCACACATATGTGGCAGGTGTGAAACGAAAGGTAATTCCCATGGCAGATTTCCCCACAGGTCTAGGTCCGAACTCAGCAACTGATCGACTGAATTCGCTTCGACAGAGTTCTCAATCGCAATCAAGCATGTTGTCGCCGCGCAAGATCCGAATTGAATTACTGATCGGCGTCGGAGCTTTTTTCATTCTTCTTGCGGTTCTATTCGCATTGTTCAGTGGAAGATCTCCGGCTACCGCGCCCACAACATCAATAGCGATGGCTGCTTCTGGCCCCGTGGGTCAATTGCGTAGTGGTGAGGCTTATATTGCCATCGCTCTGGAAGATGGCACATTCCCACCTGATGTGCAGAAAGGTGATCAGGTACGAGTTGTTGTCACTCCCAATGCAGATGGAACGGGAACAACACGAGGGTTGGATGAGACAACGATTGTTGAATCCTTGAGCCAGGCTGCTGAAATCGGCGGCCGATACGTGATGACTATTCGGGGACCCGAGTCAGTTGCCATTGCGGTTGCTGAATCTGGAACCATTCATGTCGCGGTTGTTGGCGAGGCACGCTCATGAGTGCACTGTTGCCATCAATAACTGAAATTGCGAGAGTGATCGCAAATGCACTGGCGGATGATCGTGTTCGCCGACACAATGAGGACTTACCTGCTCCCACTCTTGATGAAGAACGTCAACTTGCGCGGTACACAGCCACTAGCCATCTTTCACAAATAAGGGAGACGGACTCATGGGGGTTCGGCGGCATTCCCGACCACGATGACAGGTCCCTGATCGAGGAGTCAATTGCGCAAGTACTTGGACTCGGTCGTCTTGAACCGTTGTTAGAAGACGATGACATCTCTGACATTCATATTCGCGGCAACAAACCAGTGTGGATAAAGAAGCGAAACGGAGAGAGAGTTGAGCTAGCACCAATTGTTAATACCGACGGAGAACTGATTGACCTTATTCGTCGCATTGCTACACGGATGGGTCATCGTGAACAACGATTTGATCCATCACACCCTGAATTGAATCTTCAGTTGCCAGATGGCTCACGCCTCTTCGCAGCAATGGAAGTGACCTCTCACCCAACCCTCATTATTCGTCGTCATCGTTTTGAAATCTCAAACCTTGCTCAACTCGTCGATCGTGACTTGATGGACCCAGAGGTCGCGAGATTTCTCGCTGCTGCGGTTCGAAGCAAGAGAAACATCATCATCGCTGGTGGTACTGGTTCCGGAAAGACAACTCTTCTGAGGGCATTGATGAATGAGGTCCCACGAGTAGAACGAATAATCACAATTGAAGATGCCTTTGAGTTAGGCATCGAACATTTCGAGAATGCTCATCCCGATCATGATGCCCTACAGGCTCGTACTGCCAACATGGAAGGAAATGGCGAGATCACAATGGTGGATCTCACACGGATGGCCTTGCGAATGGACCCCGACCGAGTTGTTGTCGGAGAGGTACGCGGTGCTGAAGCTTTCCCTATGTTGCTTGCAATGAGCCAGGGAAATAACGGGTCAATGTGCACCATGCATGCAGATAGTGCCAGAACGGTGTTTCCCAAACTTCTTGCGTATGTTGCAATGTCGGCTTCAGGTCTTACTAGTGACACCGTGAATCTTTTGATTGGCAGTGCAGTTCACCTTGTCGTTCATGTTTCAATGGTGGAGAACACCCGACGTGTGATGTCTATTCACGAGGTAGTGGACACTGACGGAATAAGCATTGTGTCCAATGAGGTGTACTCCTACAGTAAGAAAGGAAATCAGTTCCTTTCTGTGCGTGGCAGTACAGCGGAATTACTAGCTTCTCATGGCTTCAATTCCAGTCGCGAGATGAGTTGGTCTTGAAATGAGATCCCGACCAACTTCCCGACCAGCGGACGATCAAAGAATCCTGGTCGAAGCGATTGCTTCCTGGACGGAAAGCCTCCGAGACACGATCTCAGCGGCAACCGGATTAGAGCAGGCCATCATTGCGACTGAAAATCATTCTCCACGCGCAATCGCCGAACCAGTGCAGCGAATGGTGGCTTCACTTCGGTATGGCACTTTTGAGGATTCATTACGTCGATTCGCTGACGATATTTCACATCCAACGTGCGACTTTGTAGTTGCCGCTCTCATCACGGCTTCCGCAAATCATTCTCGTGACCTCGCCCAACTACTGGGGCATCTTGCCGAATGCTCGCGGTCGGAATGTGAGTTGTACTTACGCATTTGGGTATCAAGAGCACGTACACGTACGTCGGTGCGCATCATTTCTGGCACTATTGCCAGCTTTGCGGTCGGCTTGTTTGTCTTCAACGTTGGTTATCTGCAGCCATTTTTGACAACTGAGGGATTCATCGTCTTCCTGTTTGTCGGCACATGCTTTGCAAGTTCGTTGACATGGATGAATCGAATCGCTCGGGTAGAAACTCCAGCTCGTTTGCTGTCCTCTCGTCATGGTGCTGCTCTCTGATGGGCTACTTCACTCTTTCTCCTCATCATGTGAATGTTTTGGAGATAATTCCCGAACGTCTTAGTCGTCACTGCACAATTCGTTCTGCCTGCGCACTGTTGTTAGGCGGTTGCCTTGTTGCCGGTTCAGATCAAATAAATGTCTCTCCTTCACCATTCGTTTCTTTGCTTCTAATTTTCGGTAGTCCTGTATTGACGTGGACTATGACAATCTCTCGTTTGCGACAAATGGCTTGCCGTTTGCAGCGCAATATGGATCTTTCAGTTGCGGTGTTCCTAGACCTCATCAATGTGCTTCTTGCAGGTGGCGCGGGAATTGAAACTGCAATGTTGGCTGCCGCGAGTGCGGGGGACGGCTGGGGATTTGAGCAATTACGTAAGTCAATGGCTCGGGCACAGAGTGCACGCAGGTCTTATTGGGATTCGCTTCGCGAAACTGGAGAGGCCTTTGGCATTGACTCTCTTGAGGAAGTGGCGCACAGTGTGCAACTCGCCGGTGAACACGGTGCACGCATCCGCCAGTCATTGACAGCCAAGGCTGCCAGTCTTCGCATAAGAAATCTTGCGCGAATCGAGCATGAAGCCGAACAGCGAACTGAGCGCATGGGTATTCCTGTCGTCCTTCTCTTCATCGGTTTCATTCTTCTCGTCGGATATCCCGCCTTTGCGGGAACAGTTTCAGCTCTCTAAATAGAAAGGCAAATATGTCAACGATCAAGCAATTGTTTGAGTACTACGGGGTTCGCTTTAGTGCATCGCGTGAACGAGATAGGGAGAGAGGCGAAGTGAGTGCCACCACGATTGTGATGGCAGCAGCACTTGTAGCACTTGCCATTTCGGTGGGTGCGGTGATTAGTTCACGAGTTCGCGACAAAGCGAACTCTCTCAATCTCGGATGATGGCTGCCACCTGTCTGAGAAAAGACCGGGGCGAGACGAGCATTCAAACTGTTCTGCTCGTCCCGGTCATCCTCGGAATCTTGTTTCTAATCGTGCACGTAGCGACGATGACTCATGCAGGACAGGTGGCATCGCTCGCAGCAAATCGTGGTGCGCAATTGGCAGCATCTTCAGAGGGAACCTCAAACGCGATGCACCTAGTCCGCCAAGAAATTCGACGCACTGTTAATGACTTCGGAAACAATCTGGAATCAACACCACAGATCACGGTGTACGGAGGGGCTGTCAATGTCGCAGTGCAAGTCTCAGTTCCTCGAATCGTTCCATTTCTTCCTCACGTCATTAGGCGAAGTGCAAGTGCTCCAATGGAGCGTTTTATTGAAGAGCAGGACCGACGTTGAGTGATCAAAGAGGTTCTATGACCGTTGAAACTGTGATTCTCACGCCAATTTTCGTTTTGCTTTTAGTGTTCATCAGTTATGCAAGCAGAGTTGTAGATGCTCAACATGAACTCAATCGCGCAGCGGATGTGGCTGCACGAGCGGCATCCCAGGCCCGATCAACATCGATGACAAGTAGAGGCGTAGAAACTGCGGCGTCGTCAATGCGGGAAAACCAGACTCATTGCCGAGGTTTTGTAGCAGAAGTTTCCCGACGATCTTTTGCGGGAATCATGCATGTTGAAGTGCGAACCTCTTGTCGCGTGAACGTTCTTGGTTTGTCGCTTCTGGGTGTTCGCAGCCCGATGCTGACGGGAATATCAACGGAAGTGATCGATGTGTACAGACACCTATGAATAAAAATCGTGGTTCACTTTCCGCATTGCTGGTCTGCCTTGTTCTCGCTGCGATGACTTTGGTTGGTCTCGTCTTCGATGGTGGGGCGGGCATAAATGAATACATGCGGCTGTCAGACATCGCCGAGAATGCTGCGCGGGTGGGAGCTCAAGAAATCGAAGGAATTAGAGCTGGTGACGCAAAGATAAATGAACGTTCTGCAGAGATCGCAAGTCGAAGTTACTTGCGAATGCACGGAGTGACTGGAACCGTTGAAGCAACAGCGGATTCTGTTGTTGTTGAAATCTTTGGCTTTACAAATTTCCAGATACTTGGCTTGGTTGGATTATCCGGTCGTCGTATCCATGTACTTCGTAGTGCTCGCCTCGTTGCTGGGTAAATGGGATGCGACGATATGCAATCTTGGTGGCATCCATTGCTTCTTTAGCGTGGAGCATTCATACGATTCTCAACACGTGCGTTCATTCAGATGGGATCACATTCACCTCATTAAATCTCACGGTGAATGAATTAAGACTTCTGATTCACCTATGTATTTGTGGTCTTGCATTGTGGATTGCAATTGAGTCCTTCATTGAGATTGCTCGCCATCGGGTGGTGCCCACATCATCGTTTTCGGTGACCTCAAATAGATTTCGAGCGCTCTTGCTGGGTGGCCTTGTGCTGGCGCCACACCAGTCTTCTCACCCACCTGAACCACTGGATATTCCTGAACAAGGCTCTGTTCCTGCATCACTGTTTCTGACACCAGCAATGGCAACACTTCTAATTAATGACATTTTGCGTCGTCGTCGTGAACAGATTCGTTCACGAAAGATTCCAGATGTGTTGACACTCGAAGAAACGAACCTGTTGTCAGATGTTCAAAAGATCGCGCAGAACGATTCTCAAATTCTCCAAACGAATGACTTGGACGATTCTTTGCCCATTGTGCGAGAACTAACTTCGGCAGTCGAGCGGACCAGCCAAATTGATGTTGTTTCCTCAATGTCTGCAGAAGAGCCACTTTTGGTGATTCATCTATATGGATACCCAGAGGTGCGCGGGCGCGATGGTCAGAGCGCATCATTTAAAAAGAAACGAGCATTGGAACTGGTTGTCTGGTTGTCTCTCAATCGAGATCGCCCCCGTCGATCTGCAGCAAGAACTGCGCTGTGGCAGGTCGACGTCAATGACTCATCATTTTCAACAATTGTCTCGGACATGCGCCGAGGAATTTCTGATGTGGTCACCGAATTGAGCCGATCAGATCTAGTGCCGACAACGTATTCCGATGAACTCATTCTGAGTAGCCGGGTGACAACTGATTATGAACTTCTACGACATGCACTTGAAGAATTTCGTGGTGAGCCTTCCAAATTTGGCAACTTGATGAATGAATTGAAGGGAATTCGAGACGCTCCATTTTCTGGAACTGCATATGAATGGGCAGATCTCGATGGAACAACAACTCGTTTAATAATTACGGCGATGCAGGCGGCTTTGGAGTTGGCTGAATATGGGAAATCATTAGGCGATGTTGAAGTGATGTCCACCGCAGTCGCTGCAGGTTTAAGGGTGATGCCTGGCAATGAGGAACTTCTCAAGATTCAACAATCATTTATTCCTTCAACACAGATGTCCCGTTCAGCAAAATTGGGTTGAGATACGCACCGGGAATTTTTATCTTGTTCCTCACCTACTACTGAAGGAGGAGCGGAATGTCGCTCGTAAGAAAAGTTGCAAACGATATTGATTGGCCAACATGGATGGCGGGTCGAGGATTGTTGGATCTTCCGGAGTCGTGGTTTGATTCCGTAGGGGATGCTGCCATTCGTGTTGAGGAGTTTGAAGATGACGACAAACTCGTCATTCGAGCAGACGTGCCTGGCGTAAATCCCGATGAGGACATCGAGATCACAATGACCGATGGCATGTTGCGCATCATGGTGCAACGCAAAAAGGAATCAAAGCATGAGGGCAAGCGTCACTATCGAAGCGAGCTGCAATATGGGTCTTTCGTTCGCACGATTGCGTTGCCTGCTGGCGCCACTGACAATGACGTGAAAGCGGACTATCGCGACGGGGTCTTGGAAGTGAAGATTCCACTCAATGGTGCTCAGGCAAAGACCAAGAAAGTCGCCATTAACCGTCACTGAGTTTCGTCCTCGCGGGGTTCCAGTAGCGTGAGGAACATGTTCGGTCGAAAGAACCCCGTGATGATTACTTCCGATCAGGCATTGCCTGGTCGTACAGATCAGACAATGCCCGTGCCAACAGAGCACTTCGAGTTGAAGACTCCGTTGGTTGGTCCGTGGCCTGAAAACGTTGCAACGCTTGTTGTGGGCATGGGATGTTTCTGGGGTGCCGAACGCAAGTTCTGGCAAACACCGGGCATCTACTCAACTGCTGTTGGGTATGCAGGTGGCTTCACGCCAAACCCTTCTTATGAAGAAGTGTGTTCTGGACTTACCGGGCACAACGAAGTGGTGTTGGTGGCGTATGACAAGTTCAATCTCTCTATCGCGGATGTGTTGCGTGTGTTCTGGGAGAACCACGACCCCACTCAAGGCATGCGTCAAGGCGGAGACATCGGCACGCAGTATCGCAGTGCCATCTATTTCGCAGATGATGAACAACGTGCCTATGCAGAGTCAACTCAAGAGGGATACCAAGCTTTGTTAACCAAAGCTGGTTTTGGTGAGATCACAACAGAAGTTGCACCACTCGGTGACTTCTTCTATGCAGAGCCGTATCACCAGCAGTATCTGGGCAAGAACCCCAACGGTTACTGCGGCATTGGCGGCACAGGCGTCGCCTGCTCTATCGGAATTCTTTAATCCGTAACCGAATCCAATCGGCAAGTTCTTCCTCAGTTACATTGCCAGCCGCCAATTCAACAATGCATGCAACAGCTTGAGCCTTGTCTACGTGTAGTTCATATCCATTTCGATCGCAGAACATGACGAGTGAAACCCAGGCAAGACGTTTATTTCCATCAGGCAGAGGATGGTTGTGCGCAATGCGTGAGCAGAGCACGGCGGCTTTCTGAAAGATGTCGGGATAGAACTCCTCATCGCCAAATCCAGCTTGTGGTGCATGAAGAGCGGAATCAAGAAGTTCAAGCCGAGAAACCGAACACAGGGTTTCGATGTCTAGCCCAGTGACTAAGTGCCCTAGGTTTAGGGCGTCGACCAGGCTGAGATAAATCACTTGGCTAGTTCGTCCAAAATTTCTTTATCTCGTTCAACAATTTCACGTGCTCGCTTCATGAAATCAGTGTCTGAACTAGCACGGTCAATCTCAATGACTAGCGAATCAATAATTAACTGATTGACGCTCTTTCCCTGTGCGCGAGCAACAACCTCTGCTTTTTGGGCTAGGCCATCGGGAAGGCGAACTGTAGTTTGTCGGGACATGATGTCATGATATCACGACATCAGAATAATGAAACCGAAATTTTGCGGAATCCTTTAGTCGACGAATTCAACTTCGTTCGCAGCGGCCATCTGTTCATCGGTGGGCTTGCGGAACAAGACAATCATGATGATTCCAGCAAGCAAGTAAATCGCGGACATAAAGCGCCATGCGTTGTAGTACGACGACAGCATGTCCTTCGTCAATTCCACTCCGGTCATTTTGGCCTTCACAAAGTTGGCCATCGCTGGTGCAGCAAGTGATGCAGCAAGTGCGGCACCCAGAGCAGAACCGACTTGACGAGCAGTGGTGTTCAAAGCAGAACCCATAGCGAAACGTGATGGCGGCAAGAACGCACTTGCAGAGCTAGACAGCGTTGACATGCTGCAACCCACACCGATACCGGTGATGATCATCCATGGCAGATAGTGCGTGAGATACGCAGGTTCTGGCCCCATCGTGATCGTGAGCATGAATGTTCCGAAGCTAAGAAGGACTGCGCCAACCATCAACACGCGTGCATGGCCCCACTTCACTGCAACACGTCCCATTGGTGCTGCAAACAACGCAGCCATGATGGGGCCAGGTGCAGTAGCAAGACCAGAGCGTGCGGGGCTGTAATCCCAAATGGCTTGAATCCACTGCGTATTCAGCAACCACATTCCGAGGAAGCCAATAGAGAAGAACAAGCCGGAAATGTTCGCTGCCACAACGAAGGGAAGTTTGAATAGCGAAAGATCGAGCAGTGGGTTCGCCACTGTGCGGCAACGCTGAACGAACAAACCGAGAAGGATGATTCCACCTACTAATGCAGCCATAGTGCGGTTGTCGCCCCAACCCCATTCACTGCTTTGCGTGATGGAAAGAGTTACAAGCGCGACACCGGGGAAACCGAGTGCAGTACCGATGAGGTCAACGTTCTTCGTTGCATTCGGATCTTTGCTCTCGTGAAGAATTTTGTTTCCGACAATGAGAGTGAACACACAGAACGGCACGTTGATGAAGAACAATGCGCGCCAGTTCAGCCAGTCGACAAGAACGCCACCAAAGGTGGGACCAGCTGCTGCAGCAAGACCACCAACAGCACCCCAGATGCCAATTGCAACGGTGCGCTTTTCAGCAGGGAACTCTGGCATCACCAATGCAAGAGATGCAGGTGTGAGTTGTGCGCCACCCAAAGCTTGAATCACACGCGCAGCTACAAGGAATCCGGCGGAAGGTGCGAGTCCGCACAGCACTGAACCAACGCTGAAAAGGAAAAGACCGCGCAAGAACGAACGCTTACGACCGTTCACGTCTGCAAAGCGACCAGCGGTGAGAAGACCTGCTGCATACGCAATGCTGTATGCCGAGAACACCCAGGTGAGAAGAGTGGGGTGGCCAAGGTCCTCCTCGATACGACGCTGGGCAACAACCACGATGCTGGTGTCGAGTGAAACGAGGAAAGTGGCGATGGCTGTAAGGCTGAGAACCTTGTAGGCACGCGACATCTGCGTAAATGGAAGCTTCATGTTGTCCCCCTGACGAACAGGTGAAGAATACTCTCCACCCTTCAATATCGGCGGGTTAGAGACTTCGTGGCTCAGTTGCCCCAGCCGTTGGCACGAATATCGTCGCCGTCGGCATTGCGGGCCTTGCCTCGCCAATTGAGAACTCCTGGTGTTTCGCTCAACTTTGCAATCAGACCCTGCATTGGGGTGCCATCGAGTTCAACAATTGCTTCGCGATGCGCATAGTGAGGATCATTCGCAATGTCTTCCATGGACATGATCGGGCCCGCTGCTGCATCAGCATCGGTCATTTCTTGCAGTGCTTGTTCTTGCGTGCGCTGTGCACACCAGTTGCGCATCGCTTCATCAAGCGCAACACGATTCTCGACACGCAAGTTGAAGGTGGCGAAGCGTTCATCGCCTTCGAAACCCAACAATTTCACTACGCGACCAGCGACAGAGTCACTGCTAGCGGAGATGCCGATGTACTTGTCATCACTGCAGCGATACACGCCGCGTGGCACGGTGTACGGAATGCCCGAGCCCATTCGCTCTTGCATCTCGCCGCGTGTCTTCCACACACTGATGAGTGGTCCCATGATATGGAAGATGCTTTCCAACAACGAGACGTCAACAACTTGACCCTTCTCACTGCGCAACGCAACCATGGTTGCGAATGCACCAACAAGACCGGTGATTTCATCTGTCATTGCAAATGCAGGAAGCATTGGCTCACCGCCAGGTTGACCGCTGATACCAGCGACACCGCCCATTGATTCAGCAATGGATGCGAATCCGGGACGCGATGCATACGGTCCTGTTTGCCCAAAACCTGTGATGCGTGTCATGACAAGTTTCGGATTACGTGCAAGCAATACGTCTGGTGCGAAACCAAGACGCTCAAGAATTCCCGGACGCAAGTTTTCTACGAGAACATCTGCTTCGTCGATGAGACGAAGGAAGACAGCTGCATCATCGGCATTCTTCAAATCAAGATCGATGGTGCGCTTATTACGGTTAACGAAACGCCACCACAAACCTTCACCATCTTCAGGGTCGCGCCACGCCATGTTGCGCAAACTGTCACCGGTGTCGGGTCGTTCAATCTTGATGACATCAGCACCAAAGTCGGCGAGGTAACGCGCGCAATTGGGACCAGCAAGAACTGTGGAGAGGTCGATGACCTTCAGCCCATGCAGCGCTGGAGTTGATGTCATCTAGTTATGCGCCAGGGCGAATGCGACGAGCAATGGAGTTGTCTGACCACCAGCGACCGCTGAAGCGCCACGACTCATTTGTCTTGCGAGAGTTCTGCGCAGGCGCAACAGGTTGAGGCCACATCATTGTGACTGCTGCTGCGATTGCTGCAGCTTCTTCATCCGAAGGAATTGGAGTAATTGAACCAACGTTGACGTTCATCGTTTCACCACCACTGATTTTGCAACTTTGTCGTGCCAGGTCTGCTTCTTTGGATCCCAGAGCATCCAGAAGTAACCAAGAAGAAGAGCGACTTGTGAGACATAGCTCATGAGTCCGCGATAGATCGCGCGCTTCGTACCGATGTAGGAACCGTTGTTCTCATCGAGTACCAGCACACCAAGACGCACGCGAAGCGGTGAGCCACCACGTGAACCCGTCCAATACGCAAGAACGAAAAATCCCGCAATGGTTCCGATGACGGACCAGACATCAGAAGAAGCCATGCCATAACCAGGAAGACGCGCGAAGCCATCTGCATCTGACGCAGACGTTGAGTCGGACACAAGCACACCGATGATTTGAAACGGCAAAGTAATCAAGAGCGAATTGAGTCCGTCGCAGATGTGGGCAACGAAGCGCATCCAGAAACCGGCACGTGGTTCTTGGTGAATTGGGGCCGTGAACTCCGCACCAAAGTTTGGTGGTGTTGGCGGTTGCCAGTTGTCTGCTTCGCTCATGATCTTCTCTACAGCGGCATGTTGCCGTGCTTGCGGCGTGGCAACTCTTCGCGCTTTGTCTGCAACATGCGCAAGCCGGCGATGACCTTCTTGCGTGTGTCTGCTGGGTCGATCACGTCGTCCACATAACCGCGCTCTGCAGCTGCGTACGGGTTGGCGTACTTCTCGGTGTATTCAGACACAAGTTCTGCACGACGCGCAACTGGATCTGCTGCTTGCTGCAACTCACGCTTGTACACAATCTCGACAGCGCCTTGTGGGCCCATTACTGCAAGTTCTGCTGTTGGCCATGCGTATGCAAGGTCTGCACCAATTGACTTGGAGTTCATCACCACGTATGCGCCGCCGTAGGCCTTGCGAGTGATGATCTGAATGCGAGGAACTGTTGCTTCGCAGAATGCGTACAACAACTTTGCACCGTGACGAATGATTCCTTCGTGCTCTTGGTTCACGCCAGGAAGGAATCCAGGAACGTCAACGAAAGTAACGAGCGGAATGTTGAACGCATCACATGTGCGAACGAAACGTGCAGCCTTTTCACTCGACTCAATGTCGAGAACGCCAGCGAATGCCATTGGCTGGTTGCCTACAACACCAACTGTCATTCCATCAAGACGTGCAAAACCGCACGTAATGCTGGTTGCCCAGTGCTGGAAGTATTCGAAGTATTCGCCATCGTCACAGACTTCGCGAATCACTTTCTTCATGTCGTATGGCTGGTTGGGCGATACGGGGAGAATGTCGCGCAACATCTCGCATGAACGCTCTGGATCATCAGAAGGCTCTTCGCGTGGTGCTTCTTCCAAGTTGTTCTGTGGAAGGAACGACAACAAGAAACGAACATCGTCAAGACATGCCTGCTCGTCCGCAGAAACGAAAGTGGCAACGCCGCTCTTTGAAGCGTGGCTCATTGCGCCACCAAGTTCTTCAAGTGTTACGTCTTCGCCAGTCACTGTCTTCACAACGTCTGGACCAGTGATGAACATATGGCTTGATTCGCGCACCATGAAAATGAAGTCGGTCATTGCAGGTGAGTACACAGCGCCACCAGCACATGGTCCGAGGATGACGGAGATCTGCGGGATGACACCCGATGCCTGCACGTTGCGATGGAAAATGCCACCGTACGAAGCAAGCGACACAACGCCTTCTTGAATACGAGCACCGGCACCGTCGTTCAAACCAACAACAGGAGCACCGACCTTGAGAGCGAGGTCCATGAGCTTGTGGATCTTTTCGGCGAACACTTCACCAAGTGCGCCACCGAACACGGTGAAGTCTTGAGAGAAGAGGAACACCTTGCGGCCTTCGATGGTGCCCCAACCGGTGATGACACCGTCGGTGTAAGGGCGCTCTTCGAGTCCCGCTGCGTGCGCACGGTGGCGAGCGAGCATGTCGAGTTCGTGGAAGGAGCCTGGATCGCAGAGGTACTCGATGCGCTCACGAGCGAGGAGCTTGCCCTTGCCCTTATGGCGCTCGACGGACCGGGCGCTACCCGCATTGCGGGCCTGCTCCTGACGGTCGCGGAGGTCGTTGATCTTGTCCTGCATTGAGGCGGCAGCGGTATCAGTCACGGCGGAAACGCTAGTGCCGAAAGGGGCTGGAAAGCCCTATCCGCGCGGTTTTGGCGGGGATTTTGGGGCAGAAGGAGGATTTAGCCCACTGGCGGGACGGTGGTGGCCACGGATGGGGCCAGGGTGGGAGCAACCGTCGGGGCCACGGTGGGGGCGACGGTCGGCGCAATCGTGGGAGCCAGGGTCGTGGCGGGCACCGTTGTGGTGACGGTGGGCTTCAGGCCCTGCTTGGGGGTGGTGATGACTGTGACGCCATCGGCGATGACGAATTGGGCGGTCAAAGTCTTCAGCTCACCGATGGTCGTGACGCCATTGATCTCCAACTTCCAGTTGCCAGGGGCCCGCAGTTGCATGCCGGAATCTTCAGCAACCAAAGCTGCACCAGGTCGTGTGATGGGCACGTTGATGGTGAAGCCAGAGAAGTTGGGATTCTCGGGTGTGAACTTCACTGTGAAGTTTTGAATGCGTGATGGACCAAAGAGCTCGATGAGAACTCGGTTGGCACCAACGTTGCCTGGCGTGATGGAGACACGAACATGGAAGTCGTCTTCACCTTCAAGGTCTTGCACGATTGCGTAATCAACACGTGGACCTTTATCAACTTGCAAGACATACGGAGGACGCATTGCCATCAACCATGACGATGTTGCGAGAACAACAATCGTGAGTGACAGTTGGAACCCAACAGGACGCTTGAGTCGATAGACAACTTTTTCGTTCAATGACTTCGCGCGTTGCATTCCGCGCAAAACAAATTGACGCACTGTGCTGTCAACAAAAATCAATCCAGCAACAATCAGAGACTTCAACAAGACCACGCGACCATGTCCGCTGTTGATCAAACTGAAGTTGTCAATGCGATACACCTGCAAAGTGCCCGACACGATGATGCCGACCATGATGAAGTTGGCGATGCGACTCCATCCACGCAATGCATGTACAAGATCGAGATTGCCGGGACCATACAAAACAACCCGCCAAATAATGGCGATTGCGCCTACCCACGTTGCAACAAGCGCCATATGCGAGATGGAAAGAAGAACACCTGCTGCGACCCAACGTCCACCAGTGCGATCAAATCCGAACGACATTGCGAAGAACACCAATGCAATCGTGCTGGGCATCACAAGGTTTTCGAAGTTGATTCGTTCAGTAATCCATGCGAAATATGCCATGCCGCACACAGCCACGAAGCGAACAAAGAGTGCGCGTCCCTCGTTTGTTTCAAACAGTGGTCCCCAAGAAGTGGGAGAAATGGCAGAACCAATTCCTGTGCCTGCTTGTCGAGCAGACATCAACATCATCAGAAGTAGCAATGATGCGATTGCAACGATGCTGACTTGTCTGAAGTACTTCTCACAGACGGGATACTCAACACCTTCAGGCCATGCGATCTTGATGAAGATCAATCCGCCGAACAACGCACACGAAAAGAAAAAGGCAATCCAACGAACAAGTCCGATGGGGCCACCGAGACGTGGTGCGACGTCAACAGTCTCTTGACCAGGCAGACCAGGAATGGTGGGTGTTGTGTTGCCCGGTTGCGATGACGGCACTGTTGTCGTGGGATCAACGGCCGATGTGAAGCTGTAGCTGCCTGCGCTGGTGTCGGGAAGTGTCCACGTGACGGTGCATTGACCGTTGGTGAGTCGTTGCGTCAGGGCGGCAGACACGGTGAGACCATCGGCGGCAAGTTGAGGTGGTCCAAGGTTGATGATGCGGCTATCGCAGGTGAGCACCAGACCCATTTGTGCCACGGCTTCGGCTCCGCCCACTTCTTTGGTGAAGCGCAACTGGATTTGGGTGGGGGCCAGCGAGATGGTCTCGCCCGCACCGGGGGTGGAGGTGTCGATGGCATTGTCCCCGGCGGCGTGAGCGGCGCCGGCCCCGAGCACAAGTGCACCGAAGATGGCGATGAGGAAAGTGAGATAGCGACGCATGGGTTCAGAAAACGGTAGCCACTGGACCAGCCGTTGAAGTGTTCAACGATGGCACACACGGCCCCCCGATGCACCTCATTGGTAGGGTCACAGCAATGGCAACGCAGTCCCTTTACCGTCGCTTCCGTCCCCGGAAGTTCTCCGAACTGTATGGCCAGGAGCACATTGTCCGGGCTCTGCGCAATGCCGTTATTAATGGTCGCGAGGGTCAGGCCTACCTCTTTTCAGGTCCCCGAGGAACGGGTAAGACCACAACCGCTCGTATTTTGGCCAAAGTTCTCAACTGTGAGAACCCCGTCGAGGGCGAACCCTGCTGTGAATGTGATTCCTGCAAGGCAGTGGAATTGGGCACCAGTTACGACGTTCTTGAACTGGACGCCGCCAGCAACAACGGCGTGCAGGAAATTCGCGACATTATTGAGGCTGCTGCGCTCACTAGCCCCGGTCGTCACCGTGTCTTCATCTTGGACGAAGTGCACATGCTCACCCGCGCTGCAGAAGCGGCCCTGCTGAAGACTCTCGAAGAACCACCAGCACAAGTGGTATTCGTGCTCGCCACCACCGATCCACAAAAAGTGTCGGAAACCATTCGCAGCCGCGTACAGCATCTGCAGTTCCATCTTCTCCCCATTGATGAGCTCGAGAAGTACGTCAGATTCGTCATTGAAAAGGCCGAGCTCACTGTTGACGAAGAGGGCATCGCTCACGTTCTGCGTCAAGGTGGCGGAAGCGCACGTGACACTTTGTCGGCACTCGAACTTGTTGCTGCCGGTGGCGGTGAGCCAGAAGATGCGCAACACACCGAAGAGATTGTTCGCGCGATTATCGATCGCAATCATGGCGAAGCTTTGGCGGCAGTTGCACGAGCAATGCAACAGGGTCGCGATGCGCACACATATGCCGAAGACATCGTGCGCTTGATGCGTAACTGCTTCTTGTCATTGATGTCTCCTGAACTGGTGCAGTTACCAGAAGCACGCATTGCAGAACTCACGAGTTATGCGCGTGATCTTGGTGTGCAGCGCATTGTTCGCATCATGGAAGTTTTGGGAAGCACGATGGTGGAGATGCGCCATGCCCCCGACTCTCGTTTGTTGTTGGAAGTTGCAGTGGTGCAGTTAGCTGCGCCGTCGTTCGACGACAGCAATGAAAATTTGTTGGCGCGTATTTCTCAACTGGAAGAAGCAGTGAAGCAGTTGAAGGCGAATGGCGTTGCTGCTGCATTGCCACCTGCTCCTGTTGATCCGACAACGGGCCGTGCAAAAATTGGTGGCCGCGCTGTGGCTGGTGCTGCTGCAGCTCCTGCGAGCGCAGGTACTGATTCGGCGCCCACTACTTCACCTAGAGCAGTCGCAATCGGTGAAGCAGCAGGCGCCTCTCAACCTGCGCCAAAAGACCCAACAGCACCGACTGCAGCGCCAGCCGATAACACGGCAGCGCCGACCTCTTCAAAGAACACCCAGGCCACATCTGCTGTGAATGGTCCAACGGGAGAAGTTGCAGGTGCGCGTGGGGACGACGACTCGCCGATTATGAGCGCAGCGAAGCAAGGCGATGTGACGAGCGGCGAGACAGCCTCATCAACGGCATCGGCAGGAGATCCGGCGCAGATGTGGCCGCAGGTGACTGACGCTATGAAAGGCCTCCCCAAAGCAATCTTTAAGCCAGCAATCGTTGAGTCTTTTGATGGAAAGAAACTCACCATCAAGTTGCCCGCAAATACTCCGATTAAGCGCGCACAAGATCAATCCGAAGCAGTCATTAATGCTGTGAAACAAGTGTGCGGAGTCACGTGCATAGTTTTGTTCACACAAGCCGACCCCACGTCAGGCATTGAACGTCCCGCAGCACCTGTTGTTGTCGAAGAGGAAAAGCCAAAGACGATTGACAAAGTCGTTGAAGAAGATCCGTACGCAGAAATCGACATGAAAGAAACAATCGCCGCCGATGATGCGATTGATCCGATTCTCGCTGCGTTACAAGATTCATTTCCCGAAGGTGTTGTCATCGACGACACCACTGCGCAATAGGAAGACATGGCTTCTCCCTACACGCCTCCAGTACAGATGCTCATTGATGAGCTCGGTCGTCTTCCAGGTATCGGACCTCGTAGTGCGCAACGTCTAGCTCTTCATCTCATTAAGTCTGAAGACGAAGATGTCGCGCGACTAGCTCGTGCAATCGTCGAAGCGAAACAACGTGTGCGTTTCTGTAGCCGTTGTTTCAACTTGGCCGATTCAGAATTGTGTGCAATTTGTAATGACGCAAAGCGTGAATCTTCCATCGTGTGTGTTGTTGAAGACTCTCGCGATATTGCTGCGTTAGAACGCACTGGTGAATTCCGTGGTCGCTATCACGTTCTTCTCGGACTTATTGATCCGCTACAAGGCGTTAGCCCAGAGAACTTGAAAGTTCGTGAACTCATTGCGCGTATCAAGCCAGAGGGAATCACAGAAGTTGTTGTGTGCACAAGTAACAACACAGAAGGTGACGTCACCGCTATGTATCTCGTGCGACTGCTTGATCCACTGGGCGTGACAGTGAGTCGACTTGCTAGTGGTCTGCCTGTCGGTGGGGATATTGAGTTCGCTGACGAAGTCACCCTGGGTCGTGCATTCGGCAATCGTCGCCGGCTTGACCCGTAATTATTGACTAATTGCTGCGCCAGACTTGTGGGAACTCACGCGTTGCGCGTGATAGATGCCCGTGTGCCCACTGGTTGCATATGCAGTTGCGCACGCGATGGCAAAGAAGATCACGCCGTGGCCGCCGAAGAGTTCGATGCCAATCAATGTGCAAGCAATTGGGGTATTCGTTGCTCCCGATAACACAGTGAGTGAGCCGATGAGTGCGAACACCGCAACGTTTGCGCCAGTGATGTGAGCAAAACTTGCGCCCGCAAGTGCACCAATCACAAACAGCGGAATGAATTCGCCGCCGACAAAACCTGATCCGATGGTGAGTGAGGTGAGAAGAAGTTTTGTTCCCCATTGACCTGCGACAGAACCGTTCATCGCCTCAATTGCCAAGGGAATGGAGAGACCTGAATAGTCGCGCCATCCGAACGCGAGGATGAGAATTGCAAGAACAGTTCCACCGATGGCAGGACGCGCGGGATACCACGCAACGTATTTCTTCAACAGGTCTTTGATGACGTGCGTGAGTCGAACAAACAACAGAGCGATCAGTCCACCGATAAGGCCGAACAACGTAATCTTCCAGGCCATGGATGCGGACCATGCGATGTCTGGCATGTGTGGGTAATGCGTGTGGTTCACACCGAGACCACGCACCACTGCATCACCGACAAAGCTTGCAACAAACGCTGGCACAAGTGCTTCGTAACGCACGCGACCAACACGTTGCACTTCAAGCGCAAACACGGCACCCGCAACAGGAACACCAAAGACAGAACCAAACCCGCCAGCGATTGCAGCAATCAACATGATTGAACGATCTGCTGGTTCAAAACCAAGTCGCTTACTGATCGGGTCAGTCACGCCTGCCGCTAACTGCAACGCAGCACCCTCACGTCCGGTGGAACCACCGGCAACATGCGAGACAACACTGGCGCCAAAAATGATGGGTGTGAGTCGAAGCGGTATCCATTCAGAATGTGAATGGATCTGATCAATGATCAAGTTGCTTCCGCGTTCAAGACCACGTCCGAGGTAGTGGTACGAGCAACCGACGATGAGGCCAGCCAATGGCAAGGTGTACACCAGCCACTCGTTTGCATTACGTGTGTCGGTTGCCCAATTCAAAGACTCAATGAATGCGGCCGAAAGAAGGCCGGACAGAACTCCGATGACAAATGCAAGAGCCACCCAGCGGGCGACATACATCGCTCGACTGAGTGGCTCTTTGAACATCTGAAGATTTAGAGCGCGCGCAAGATGATGGCGTCACCTTGTCCGCCACCACCGCACAGTGCTGCTGCACCAACACCGCCACCACGACGACGAAGCTCGTGAAGGATGGTGAGTGCAAGACGGTTGCCGCTCATGCCGATGGGGTGACCCAATGCAATCGCGCCACCGTTGACGTTTGTGATCTCGTCTGTGATGCCGAGTTCCTTCATCGATGCAATTCCGACTGCAGCGAAAGCTTCGTTGAGCTCAAACAAGTCAACATCAGATGTCTTCATGCCTGCACGGTCAAGTGCACGCAAGATGGAACGGCTTGGCTGGTGCAACAACGAAGCGTTGTCTGGACCAGCAACCATGCCGTAGGAAAGAACTTCGCCCAATGGCTTGACGCCGCGAGCTTCTGCTGCCTTCTTCGACATCATGACGACTGCTGAACCACCGTCAGAAATCTGTGATGCGTTTGCTGCAGTGATGCTGCCGTTCTTGTCGAATGCTGGCTTCAAACCACCGAGTGATTCCATCGTGGTGTCTGCGCGAACGCCTTCGTCAACGGTGACCATCTTTGGGTCACCCTTGCGCTGAGGAACTGCGACAGGAATGATTTCGTCATTGAAGCGACCTGCTTCGATTGCTGCAGCTGCACGAATGTTTGACTTCATTGCCAATTCGTCTTGCTGATCACGGGTGATGCTGCCTGCAACGTAGTTGTCAGTGCCAAGACCCATGAGCACGTTGTCGAATGAACACCAGAGACCGTCGTTAACGATTGCGTCCTTGAGTTCTGTGTTGCCGTAGCGGAATCCACCACGAGCACCAGGTGCGAGGTAGGGAGCGTTGGTCATGGATTCCATGCCACCAGCGATCACAATGTCGGCTTCACCCGAAGCGATCATCTGGTCTGCCAAGTAGATGGAGTTCAGACCGGACAAGCAGACCTTGTTCACGTTGATCGAAGGAATGTTCATCGGGATGCCACCCTTGAACGCAGCCTGGCGTGCGGGCACTTGACCCTGACCTGCCATGAGCACCTGGCCCATGATTACGTGTTCGACTTCTTCTGGCTTCACGCCGGCACGCTCGAGCGCGGCCTTGATAGCGAAACCACCGAGGTCTGCTGCACTAAATGAGGAAAGCGCGCCACTCATCTTGCCGATGGGTGTGCGGGCTCCTGCGACGATGTATGAACCGGCCATAAATGCCTCCGAAATATGGGGCACCCGAAGTAGGTGCTGAGGCAAATCAGGCTAGGAGATGAAACCCCGAAACTCGCTATCGTCCATTAGATGGAAAAGATCCTCCAAGCCATCCTGAATGGCGCGTCGGGTGAAGAACTCGCCGCCATTCCATTGCCCACCACCTACCGCGCGGCTGTTGTCCGCAAGGCAGACGAGAAGATGTGGGAAGGGGTGCCCAGCAACGAGAAGGACCCCCGCAAGAGCATCCATCTCGATGAGGTTCCTTTGCCAGAGTTGGCTCCGGACGAGGTCGTGGTGGCCGTCATGGCCTCCAGCATCAACTTCAACACGGTGTGGAGCAGCATTTTCGAGCCCATCAGCACCTTCAGCGCTCTTTCGCGCCTGGGCCGCGAGAGCAGCTGGGCGAAGCGCCATGATCTCGACTATCACATCATTGGTTCCGATGCTTCGGGTGTTGTCCTTCGTGTTGGTAGCGCCGTGCGCAATTGGAAGGTGGGCGACAAGATCACCGTTCATTGCAACCACGTCGACGACCAAGATCCTTCATCGCACAGTGACTCAATGATGGGCTCCAACCAGCGCATCTGGGGTTACGAAACAAACTTTGGTGGTCTTGCAGACCTCGCAGTAGTGAAGGCAAATCAGTTGATGCCGAAGCCTGCGCACCTCACATGGGAAGAGTCAGCAGTCAATGCACTGTGCAACTCCACCAGCTATCGCATGCTTGTCTCGAAGAACGGCGCAAACATGAAGCAGGGCGACGTTGTACTCATTTGGGGTGCATCGGGCGGTATTGGTTCATATGCAGTGCAGTACGTGCTGAACGGTGGCGGCATTCCTGTTGCTGTTGTTTCTTCTGAAGAGAAGGCAGCAATTCTTCGCGAGATGGGTTGTGAGTACATCATCAACCGCAAGACAGCGAACTACAAGTTCTGGAACGACGACAACACTCACAACGAAAGTGAATGGCGTCGTTTGGGTGGAGACATTCGTGCACTTGTTGGCGAAGATCCGGACATCGTGTTCGAACATCCTGGCCGCAGCACCTTCGCTGCATCAATCTTTGTAGTGAAGAAGGGCGGCACCGTTGTGACGTGTGCAGCCACTAGCGGTTTCATGATGGAATTCGACAACCGCTACTTCTGGATGCGTTTGAAGAAGCTTGTTGGTTCACACTTTGCGAACTACAAAGAGGCTTACGAAGCAAACCGCCTCATTGAAAAGGGAATGATTCATCCTGTGATGTCTCAGGTGTTCACGCTTGACGATGTTGGTGAGGCCGCTTACCAAGTTCACAGCAACCAGCACGAAGGAAAGTTGGGCATTTTGTGCTTGGCACCTGAAGAAGGTCTTGGTGTTGATAACCAAGAACTCCGCGCCAAGGTTGCAGACAAACTCAACTGGTTCCGTCGCTAATTCACTTCAAGGGAAGAACGCATCATGTTGCTCACAGAAATCGATCACATTGCTATCGCGGTTCGCGATCTTGAAGCTGCAATTGAGTATTACCAGAAGGCTTTTGGAGCCACCGTTGACCATCGCGAAGTTGTGGAGTCCGATGGTGTTGAAGAAGCTTTGTTGAAGGTTGCAGAGAGCTACATCCAGTTGCTCACTCCGACAAACCCTGACTCTCCGGTAGCAAAGGCCATCGAGAAGCGCGGCGAAGGACTTCATCACATCGGGTATCGAGTCGATAATTGTGCGGAAGCTCTTGCAGCAATGATTGCTGCCGGTGCAACCCCCATCGACAAGGCACCACGTCCTGGTTCACGCGGCACCACGGTTGCATTCATGCATCCAAAGGGCAGCTTCGGAACACTCATCGAGCTCGTTCAGGAATAAACACCTTTGTGCACTGAGGTGCATGGACAAAGAGATCGAATGCGGTTAGACACCTTGCATGCGTGAAGTTGTGTGGGCTGTCATCGGACTGTTGTCGGGGTGGCGTGCATTTGTACTTGCTCAGCGTGATGTTGTGCGACTTCGTATAACGGGCGAAACATTCGGGTCAGGCAGAGCGACAAAGTTCTCTGCAATGTCGTTAGTCGTAGCTGTCGTCAGTGCTGCATTGTGGTGGCAAGCAGCGCATCAGTTTGATGCGGACTTCACCGTGTTGTCGTTTGGCTTGCTCATTGCTGTGGGTCTGCGCTTGCTGTTGGTTGATATCGATACGCATCTACTGCCAAGAGCGATGGTGTATCAGGGCATCGCACTTGCTGTTCCCATGCTGTTTGTTGCAGCTCTTGCGGACGAGAGAGGTTCTGTCAGTGGGATGCTGCTGGGAGCTCTCCTGATGTGGTGTTTGATGAAGATTCTCGAAGTGCTCTCGCGAGGAGATCTCGGCGGTGGCGATGTGACTGCCTCGATTTTCCTTGGCCTGTATCTCGGTTGGATGTCGTACGAACGTCTGACTACCGCAGTGGTAAGTGCCTTTGCGACAGCAGGCCTATTTGCGCTGCTGTTATTGGCTACGGGGCGTGCGGGTAGACGAACCCACATTGCATTTGGCCCCTTCCTAATCGCAGGAACACTCATCGCCGTTCTACGATGACCTCACACCAAACAGGGGGTCTCAAATGTCCGAACTAACAGGCATGGTTGCCATCGTCACCGGTTCATCAAGCGGTATCGGCGAACG
>JBEDFA010000027.1:0-36761 GCA_041175365.1 Actinomycetota bacterium
AGCAAGAGCTGCTTGAGGTATAGAACGGTGGCAACGAAGGTTGCCCTCGGAAACCCGAAAGGGGAGAAAAATGAGTGATGACATCTGGCGCCGCAGAGATGACACAAACAGGGATGATTCCGCTGGTTACGGAACCGACTTCGGTTCTGACTTTGGAACCGTTCAATTCGCCGACGACCCGACAGCAGAGCCTGCGCTCAGCTTTGGTGATGGCGACACGGGCAACCTGCCTCATTGGACTGAGCCTGCCACCGGAGAAATTCCGTCAGTGAATGATGACGACGACGATGTCTGGGGAACATTCCAGGCACCGAGCGAACCAACACGTCGCCCAGAGCGTCTCACCATCGGTACCGACCCAACAGACGAGCGTCGCCGTCCGCAACGTGATGTCACTGGTGATGTGAGTCGTGAGTACCCACGTGATCCATCGCGCGACATCACGGGCGGTATGCCTCGTGGTGGCCGCCCCCAGCCAGTGCGTCGCTCTGGCCCGCGTGGACCACGCCCAGGCGTTGCCGGTCGCGATATGCCCACTGCAGTCACTACTGGTCTTGTTCTTGTCGCAGCGTTCCTTGGCGCCATCATGTGGCGTCCCGCTGCAGTGATGCTCATTGTTCTTGCAGTGGTCGGATTGGCCGCTGTGGAGTTCTTCAGTAAGGTCACAGAGAAGGGTTATCGCCCAGCGACATTCGCTGGCCTCATCACCTGCATCGCGGCGCCACTTGCTGCGTATTGGATGGGTGATGCTGCATTGCCACTTGTCTTCGCTTTTGGCTTCCTTGCAACTTCGATTGGCTTCCTTGGTGCTACGAGCATTCAAAGTGGACCAATGCCGAACGTGGCAATCACAACCATGGCTATGACCTGGATTGGCCTCATGGGCTCGTTCGCAGCACTCATCCTTCGTTACTCCGTCAATGGTGCCGGCGCTCATGTTGGTACCGACACATTGTTCATGGTTGTTATCGCAGTGATTGCAAATGATGTCGGCGGACTGTTTGTTGGTTCTTCTGTTGGTCGCACACCGTTGCGCGAATGGGTCAGCCCTAACAAGACCATCGAAGGCGCCGTCGGTGGCGCGCTTGCCAGCATCGTTGCACTCATCGTGTTCGGTTCACAGAACGGCACATGGAATTCGATGGGTGAGTGGATCGCGCTCGGTCTTGTCGTTGCAGTGATGGCGCCGATGGGTGACTTGGTGGAATCAATGTTCAAGCGCAATCTTGACGTCAAGGATTTCGGCAGCATCGTTGCTGGCCATGGTGGAGTACTTGATCGCTTTGACGGATTCCTCTTCGTCCTTCCAGCGGCGTATTACTTGACGCTCGTTCTGCAGCCCTGGCTGTAGTTCACACATGTCGCGACGTCTCTTTGACGCATCGCACTGACAGACTGACAACGTGACTCAAAAGCGCGTAGCTATTGCCGGTTCATCTGGCTCTATCGGTACTCAGACCATCGACGTGGTCATGGCCGAGCCCCACAACTATCGGGTGTCTGCCTTGGCTGTTGGTTCCTCCGCTGATGTCGTCATTGCTCAGGCTTTGTTGCTGCGTCCAGAACTTGTCGTCGTCACCGATGAATCACAACGAGCACGCGTTGCTGCGGCGCTTCCCGGAGTGCATGTCACTGGCAACTTGTCCGATGTAGTTGAAGTTGCTGATGTTGTCATCAATGGTGTTGTTGGCTTCGCCGGCTTGTCTGTCACACTCGACACTCTTCGCGCGGGACGCACATTGGGGTTGGCGAACAAGGAGAGCCTGATTGCTGCTGGCCCAATCGTGCAGCCGTTGCGGTCCACGCCAGGTGCACAATTAGTTCCGGTCGATTCTGAACATTGTGCATTGCATCAATGTCTGCGTTCATCATTTAATTCTGGTGCAGAGGTGGCACGTCTCGTCCTCACCGCAAGCGGTGGCCCATTCCGCGGACGCAGTGCAGAATCACTTTCTGAAGTCACTGTGAACGAAGCTCTTGCGCACCCCACGTGGAAGATGGGCCCCAAGATCACAATTGATTCATCCACGTTGATGAACAAAGGTCTTGAGGTCATTGAAGCTCACGAGTTGTATGGCACGTCATACGACAACATCGACGTTGTTGTGCATCCTCAGTCAGTTGTGCACTCCATGGTGGAGTTCACCGATGGTTCAACGATTGCACAGCTTTCAATGCCCGACATGCGGTTGCCTATTGGCTACGCGCTCGGATACCCACAGCGCATCGCCACACCATTCGGGCGTATTGACTGGACAACGCTGTCGCGTCTTGATTTTGAAGCACCCGACCGCAGCACGTTCCGCTGTCTGGATCTTGCCTATGCGGCAGGCCGCGCTGGTGGTACTGCCCCTGCAGCGCTATCCGCAGCAAATGAAGTAGTGGTGGAGGCGTTCCTCGGAGGGCGCATTAAGTGGGCGGAAATCGCGTACTACGTTGAGCGTGTCATGGAGCGATTCAATGTCACCACGCCTCAATCAGAAGATGATGTTCTTGCCGCCGATGCAGAAGGTCGCCAGTTGGCAGAAGAGGCACTTGCGTAATGAGCAATTTTTATCATCGTTTTCGTAGCGAGATGGCAGCTGGCGGTGCTGTTGAAGGATCGCCCGACGAGGTCTCAAACTCGGGTCGATTCACTGGTTTTGTCATGCTCGCGTTGTTGGGATGGCTTGCGTTCAGCAACATCTGGACATTCGTTTTTGTTGTCGGTTTGCTGATCTCCATCTTCTTGCACGAGGTCGGACATTTTTCGACTGCACGCCTCACCGGCATGAAGGCCACGCAGTTCTTCATGGGGTTTGGTCCGCGCGTGTGGTCTCGCACAAAGGGTGAAGTGGAATACGGTGTCCGCGCATTGCCGCTGGGTGCATTCGTGCGCATCATCGGCATGAACAACATTGATGAGGTTGATCCGGAAGATGAACCTCGTGCGTATCGCTCGAAGTCCTATCCACGTCGTTTGCTTGTGATTACTGCAGGCTCTCTCATGCACATGTTGATCGCATTTGTCTTGATGTTCGGTGTGTTCTCCACGGCAGGACGCGAGCAGGCGACAGGAATCGCGACGGTGCAAAACGTTGACATGGACGGAAGTCCTGCCTCGAACGCAGGCATTCGCAATGGCGACATCGTTCGCAGAATTGACGGTCAAGACATCACCGATTACGACAGTGTCTCGAAGGCAATCACTTCTAATCAGCCGGGTGATCGAATCGAAGTAGACATCGAGCGAGACGGACGCTTGCAAACGCTGTACGTCGCGCTTTCCTCGCATCCGAGTGGTGATGGTCGTGCATACTTCGGTATCTGGGCTGACGATTGGGGCTGGAAGAAGATGTCGATTGTCGACTCGGCTGGCCACGCAATTGGTGACATCGGTTCCACCATCGTGAACTCGGTTAAGGGTGTGGGCGTTGCTCTCAACCCGATGAACTCCATCCGACACCTCACTGGCTCTGATGAATCCCTCACCACACGTCCCACCACCATGGTCGGCGTCAGCCAAATCGGAGGCAGTGTGGGCGAGTCCGATGGTCTCAAAGCCATCCTCCTGATGCTGGCAAGTGTGAACGTTTTCGTCGGCGTCTTCAACATGTTTCCGCTGTTGCCGTTCGACGGTGGACACGCTGCTATCGCGACGTACGAGCGCATTCGGTCTCGCAAAGACAAGCCCTATAAGGCAGACATCAACAAGATGGTGCCCGTCGCCACATTGGTGGTGGGGCTCCTGGGCCTACTGCTTGTGACAGGTCTCTACCTCGATATCACCAAGCCTCTCGGGTAAAGCGTCTCGGAACTGACACACTGGTAACCGATGTTCGAGCGCCGTCAGACCAAGCAAATCACGGTGGGCAAAGTGCCCGTGGGTGGGGGAGCCCCCATCACGGTGCAGTCAATGACCACCACAAAAACTGCGGATGTTGAAGGCACGCTTCAACAGATCTACGCATTGGCTGCTGCTGGCTGCGACATCGTGCGTTGCACATGTAACGAACAAGAAGCAGCAGAAGGTCTTGCGCAAATTGTTCCGCGCTCACCTCTACCGATCATTGCAGACATCCATCACCAGTACAAGATGGCGTTGGCCGCAATGGAAGCTGGCGTACACGGGTTGCGCTTGAACCCCGGCAACATTCGCAAGCCAGAACACATCAAGGCAGTTGCAACCGAGGCCCGTGATCGCAATCTTCCGATTCGAATCGGTGTGAACGGCGGTTCATTGGACCCTGCGTTATATGAGAAGCATGGTGGACTCACTGCAGAAGCAATGGTGGAATCTGCTTTGCAGGAAATCGCATATTTCAACGAAGTCGATTTTGATCTCATCAAAATTTCTGTGAAGGCCAGCAATGTGCCACTCATGGTGGACGCCTATCGCTTACTTGCTGATTCCGTGAAGTACCCATTGCATCTTGGTGTCACCGAGGCAGGTCCGCCGCCTGCGGGATTAGTGAAGGCCACTGCAGGTATCTCCACTCTGCTGTTAGAAGGTATTGGCGACACCATTCGTTACAGCCTCACCGCAGACCCCGTTGAAGAAGCTCGTGCAGGTCGTCAGTTGCTCGAAGCACTTGGATTACGTGAGCGCAAGAACGTTGACCTCATCGCTTGCCCAAGTTGTGGTCGTGCAGAGATCGATGTCATCGATGTCGCAAACCGTGCCATGAAGGCATTCGAGGACAAGAAGTTGCCATTGCAGATTGCCGTGATGGGTTGCGTAGTGAACGGACCTGGTGAAGCACGCGAAGCCGATCTTGGTATCGCTGCCGGCAACAAGCGTGGTCACTTATTCGTCAAAGGCCGCAACGTTGCGGTGGTGCCAGAACGCGAGATGGTGGAAGCCCTCGTGGAATGGGCCGAGTTCATTCATGAGCACGGTACTGATGCGGCGATTGCTCGTGCGGATACCAAATTGGCAGAACGTGAAGCTGCACGTGATCGTTCACAGTTGATGGACGAAAAGGGTGACGACGCTAACGACGCCGAATCAAAGATTGTCGAAATCCGAAAGACGATGAACGACTAGTTCTGTGTGATGACCCACACGGGTCCATCGCCAACAAACGTTGCAGATTCATTCGGTGCAACAAAGAACGCTTCTGTTTTTGCAGGAGACATCGTGAGCACAATGCGCACTTCTTCGCTGGGTTGCATTGCAACTTGTCCCTTGCTGTGGGCGCAGGCAACGGAAAACGCCGGAGACGGAGACGGATACTCGTCGTGGTTGTCAACACGCGACGGGCTCACCACAGGATTCTCTAACGGCGTCGTGTCGACGATGCGTAGAAGTTCGGGCACATCAACGTGCTTCGATGTGAAGCCCGCGCGCACGACATTGTCTGACGACTTCATCACTTCAAGTCCAAAGCCGTGAAGATATGCATGCAAGTTGCCTGCTGGAAGACACATTGCTTCACCTGGTTGCAGAACGACATAGTTCAGAAGCGGTGCAACCCGCAATCCGCGGTCATGTGGGTGCAATTCGGCAATGCGTTGCAACCATGTTGGCGCGTTTGACATTGCAGGCATGATGTCTTGTTCAAACGCCCACGGCAGATAGCCGTCGATTCCATTTTGTTCCAACACATCGGCCTCGTCGTGCCAGCCGATGTTGCGTAGATGCTCAAGCGAGGAGTCTGTATCAGCAAAGCCGCACAATGCTTCAAAGCGCGAGAGTGCAATAAGCATTTCTGGCTTGTCTGATGCGTCGCGATACAAACGGTGCGATGCATCGCGGTCAATGCCGGCGGTCTCTTCGGCAATGAAGCCGTGATCGGCTTGTTCAAGTGTCGGATGTGTTTGCAATGACAATGGCTTGTCGCATGCGAGCAACTTCACCATCACACTCATCTCGCCACTGAGAACGGAGAGCAAAGTGCCATTGGGTTCATCAACATGGGAGGGGCCCTGAGGATGCGTTCCCCACCAGTATTCGGCAATCGGAGTGGACGACGCGGGAAGTCCCAACGCCGACGCAATTGACGTGCTGTCGCCCCAGTCGTAGTTCTTTTCTACGCCAATGATGCGACGAGGCATGGTTTAGTTTCCTCGCACCGCGTTCAACACGTGTGAGATGGCATCGCCAATAGCGACAGGTGTATTCGTGCCGGCATGACGGTCGCGCACTTCCACATTGCCTTCGGCAAGAGACTTGCCGACAACAACGATGGTGGGAATGCCCAGGAGTTCTGCGTCTTTGAATTTCACGCCCGGTGACACACCATTGCGATCGTCCAAGATGACTTCCAAACCTTGTGCTTCCAGTTCTGCTGCAAGCTTTTCGCCAGCAACCGTGAGGTCATCCCCGTTTTTGCCGGTGACGACAACATGAACATCGGCTGGTGAAATTGCACGTGGCCACTTCAGACCTATTTCGTCATGGAACACTTCGGCAACGGAGGCAACGGCGCGTGAAACACCAATGCCGTACGAGCCCATCGTGACGACCTGTGCTTTGCCGTTTTGATCGAGAACTTTCAACTCAAGCTTCTCTGCGTACTTGCGACCTAACTGGAACACGTGACCAATCTCGATGCCTCGTGCAATTTCCAATGCCTTGCCACAGTTCGGACACGGATCGCCAGCGGCAACTTCGGCAGCTTCAATGTTTCCGTCTGCAGTGAAGTCGCGGCCATTCACCAAATAGAGAACATGTGTCTCTTTGGTGTTTGCGCCAGTGACCCACGCACTGCCAGGAACAACTGCAGGGTCGAGCAAATATCGAATACCTGTCTCGCTCTCCACGCCGAGAACCTGTGGTCCGATGTATCCCCGAATCAATCCAGGATGCTTTGCAAACTCTGCCTCGTCCATGGGCTCGACCTCGGCAGGGGACACCTGTGCCTCGATGCGCTTGATGTCCACTTCGCGATCGCCAGGTACGCCGACAACAAGTGCTGATGAAGTGCCATCAGGGTTGCGAAGAGTGAGCACCACGTTCTTCAGTGTGTCGCCTGCAGTCCATGCGCGGTCGGCACGTGGAGCATTGGTATTTAGATACTCGACCAATGTTGCAATGGTGGGACAGTTCGGTGTGGCCAATGTCGACGTTGCGGGGTGTTCGGAGGTGTCAGGTGCAAGTGCACCCGTTGTGACGGCTTCCGTGTTTGCGGCATAGTCGCATGCTGTGCAACGTACAAACGTGTCTTCGCCAACCTCGATGGGGGCAAGGAACTCTTCGCTCATGGATCCGCCCATGGCGCCACTCATCGCCTTCACGATGGCGTAGGGCAATCCAAGACGTTTGAAGATGCGCTCATAGGCGTCGCGGTGATCGTTGTAGCTCTTCGCGAGGCCTTCGTCATCGATGTCGAAGGAATAGCTGTCCTTCATGAGGAACTCTCGTCCGCGCAGCAAGCCTGCACGTGGACGTGCTTCGTCGCGGTACTTCGTCTGGATCTGATACAGCGAGACGGGCAAGTCCTTGTAGCTGCTGTAGAGGTCCTTAACGAGGAGAGTGAACATCTCTTCGTGGGTGGGTCCGAGTAGGAAGTCAGCACCCTTGCGGTCCTTCAGGCGGAACAGGTTGTCGCCATATTCGGTCCAGCGACCAGTGATCTCATAGACCTCTCGGGGGAGAAGGGCGGGGAAGTGAACTTCCTGTGCTCCGATGGCGTCCATCTCCTCGCGGACGATGTTTTCCACCTTGCGCAGGACTCGCCAGCCCAAAGGCAACCAGGTGTAGCCACCAGGGGCCGCACGGCGGATATATCCGGCGCGGACCAATAGGCGATGGGATGGAACTTCCGCATCGGAGGGGTCATCCCGGAGGGTGCGGACGAAGAGGTGTGAGAGACGAAGCATCGGAGCGAAACCTTAGTTTGTATGGCTATCATTGAACCCGTCCTTTGAAGTTCGGTGAACCGGAGGCACGGGTACCCCCCGTGCCTTTTGTTCTGTTAGAGCCAAGTTTTTGGCAGGAGAGGTGAGTTATATGTCCAACAGCGTCACAGACACCATCTCCGCCATGCTTCAGCCGATTCTCGCCGACCTCAAATTGGAGCTCTACGACCTCGATTTCAACGGTGGAATCCTGAAGGTCACCCTTGATACTCCTGCCGGTCAGGCACAAAGCGTCAGCATCGACCAGATTTCTCTCGTCACGCGCCTTCTTGGCCGCGAACTTGATCACAACGAAGATGCCGTTCCTGGTCGCTTCACTCTTGAAGTCACCAGCCCAGGTCTCGAGCGCACTCTTCGTACGCCGCATCACTTTGCTCGTGAAGCGGGCAAAGAAGTCACCGTTCGCTTCACGTCAGAGTTCAACGGCCGTCGTCGCATTGCCGGACTTCTTGTGTCCGCAACAGAGACCACTGCATCGGTTCGTTTGTCTGACACTGCAGAGACCATTGAGTTTCCGCTCGCGATTGTCGACCGTGCAAAGACAGTCTTCGTCTGGGAATCCCAGCCAAAGCCAAATTCGAAGGAAGCGCGCGCAAAGCGTGCAGCAACCGACAAGAACACAACAGAAGATCAACAGGAGGCCAGCGCACCATGAGCAACATTGATATGTCAGAAGCAGTACGCATGCTCGCCGAACACCACGGCATCAGCGTCGACGCATTATTGCAAGTTCTCGTCGAGGCTCTCGCCACGGCGTACAAGAAGCGTCCCGGAGCTGCCGACGAGGTCATCGTCGAAGTCAACCCCGAGAACCTCGACATGAAGTTCACCGCCTATGACGTCGACGACGACGGCAACTGGGTGAACGAGCGTGACGACACACCAAGCAAGAACGAGCTTGGTCGTATCGCTGCTGCAACCTTCAAGCAGGTCATGAGCCAGCGCATCCGCGAAGTAGAGCGCGATCGCAAGTTCGAAGAGTACGCAAACCGCGAAGGCGACCTTGTCACAGGCATCATTCAGCAGTCTGATGGTCGTTACGCATTGCTCGACCTCGGCAAGGTGGAAGCACTCTTGCCACAGGCAGAGCAGGTGCCATACGAGCGCCCTGTCACCGGTGACCGCGTGAAGGCATACATCGTTGAAGTACGTAAGACAGCGAAAGGCCCACAAATCGTTGTGAGCCGTACGCACCCAGGTCTTATCAAGCGCTTGTTCGAACTTGAAGTTCCTGAAATCGCTGATGGCGTTGTGGAAATTAAGTCATGTGCTCGTGAACCGGGCCACCGCACAAAGATTGCTGTGTTCTCGAATGACGCAAACGTTGACCCAGTGGGTGCATGCGTTGGTGCTCGCGGCGGACGCGTTCGCATGGTGGTGAACGAATTGCGCGGCGAGAAGATTGACATCGTTTCGTACAGCGAAGACCTGCACGATTTCGTGTCGAAGGCTCTTTCTCCTGCAAAGGTCACCGAGGTTCGCCTCAGTGAAGACTCGACGCAGGCCGATGTCATTGTTCCTGACTTCCAGTTGTCATTGGCAATTGGCAAGGAAGGCCAGAACGCACGTCTTGCTGCACGCCTCACTGGTGTGCGCATCGACATCAAGTCCGAGACCCAGGCAGCCAATGAGGCCAATGGAATCTTTGAACCCCGAGGCGGCTCACGTGGTGACACTGAGTACGCAGAGGGTGAATGGCGCACAAACGACGAAACCGGCGAGATGCAGTTCCATGCAACTGACGGCTCCGTTGTGAGTGAGCAAGAGTGGGCCGGTGGCTCCTCCGACGAATCCGAGAGCACGGAGAACTAACCCTTGGCAGTAAAGAAGATCCGAATTGCCGAGCTCGCTAAAGAGCTCGGTATGACGAACAAAGAAGCACTCGACCTATCGAAAGATATGGGCATCGACGTGCGCAATGTGTCGTCCTCAATGGAGGAAGCACAAGCAGACCGTGTTCGCCGTAAGGCTGAGCGTGACGGTCTGAAGCGTGATGCACAGCCCGAGGAAGAGAAGCCAGCGAAGAAGACTGCAGCGAAGAAAGCTGCGGCCAAGAAAGCTGACGCTGCACCTGCTGATGGCGAAGCTCCTGCAAAGAAAGCTGCTGCGAAGAAGGCGCCTGCGAAGAAGGCTGCCGCCACCAAAGTTGACGCTCCTGAAGTGTCTTCGACACCGGCAGCGGAACCCTCAACTCTCACAGGCTCGAACGTTTCGGATTCCGCTCCGGTGTCCGACACTTCTCCTGCGCCAGCACCAGTTGCAGAAACTCCTGCACCGACACCTGCGCCTGAAATTGAGGCTCCAGCGGCAGCTGCTGACGCTCCTGCTCCAGCTGCGCCTGAGGCACCAAGTGCTGATGGTGGGGCTCGCTTCATTAGTTCGGGACGTCCAACACCGACTTCTGGTGCTCCTCGTCCGCCGATCAACCAGCCTCCAACGACACGCCCAGCGCCCCCCGCTGGACGTGCACCGTTGCCTCCAGGCATGCCACCAACCGGAATGCCTCCTGGCATGCCACCTGGTGCGCGTCCTCCTGCTGGTCGCCCAATTCCGCCACCTCCAGGTCCTGTGTCCTCCACGGGTCAGCGCATTCCGCCACCTCCAGGTCAGCGCATGGCTCCAGGTACTTCACGTCCTGGTCCTAGCGGTTTCCGTCCTGGTCCTGGTGGACGTCCTGGCGGTCCTGGTGTTCGACCTGGTCCTGGTGGCGCACGCCCCGGTGGTCCAGGTGGATTCCGTCCTGGACCTGGTGGCCCACGTCCTGGTGGCCCTGGCGGTCCCGGCGCACGTCCTGGTTTTGGTCCTCGTCCTGGAGGCCCTGGCGGCGCACGCCCCGGTGGTCCTGGCGGCGCACCTGGCGCAGGCGGTCCTGGTGGCGGTCCACGTCCCGGCGGTGGTCCTGGCGGCCCCGGCGGTCCACGTAACGGACAGCGCCGTGCACCTCGCAAGAAGTCACGTGCACGTCGTCGGCGCGAGTTCGATGAATTGCAGCCGCAGTTCACGCAGTACTCAAACAGCAATGCTCCCGTTCCAGAAGGCACGATCATCATCGAGCGTGGTTGGTCAGCACAGGAGTTCGCTCCTAAGTTGAACCGCACCGCAGCTGATGTGGTTCGTTACTTGCTTGAGCATGGCGAAATGGTGACAGCCACCATGAGCCTTGGCGATGAGCAGATGGAATTGTTCGCAATGGAAGTCGGCGCAGAAATTCTGCTCGTCGATCCAGGTCAGCAACAAGAAACAGAACTCCAAGCTCTGTTCGACGACTCCGATGATGACGACGAGTCACTGCAGGCACTTCGCCCAGCGGTGATCACTGTTATGGGTCACGTTGACCACGGCAAGACAACGCTTCTCGACCGCATTCGTTCGGCGAATGTTGTTGCAGGCGAAGCCGGCGGCATTACGCAGCACATTGGTGCATACCAAGTTGAAAAAGACGGCAAGAAGATCACCTTCATCGACACACCAGGTCACGCTGCGTTCTCGAAGATGCGTATGCGCGGTGCACAAGTCACCGACATCGTGGTCCTTGTTGTTGCAGCAGACGACGGTGTGATGCCTCAAACGATTGAAGCAATCAACCACGCTCGCGCGGCTGATGTGCCCATCATCGTTGCGGTCAACAAAATCGACAAGGAAAACGCTGACCCACAGCGTGTTCTCACGCAGTTGGCCGAGTACGAACTTGTTCCTGAAGCATGGGGTGGCGACACCATCGTTGTTGAGATGTCTGCACAGCAGAACCTCGGTATCGACGACTTGCTTGAGCAATTGAACGTTGTTGCAGAACTTGAAGAACTCACGGCGAACCCACAGGGTCGCGCCAAGGGTGTTGTTCTCGAAGCAAACCTCGACATTGGTCGCGGTCCTGTTGCCACCGTGTTGGTGGACAAGGGCACGCTCAAGGTGGGCGATCCCATCGTGGCTGGTGCCGCATGGGGCAAGGTGCGCGCACTCATCAACGAGCGCGGAGAGCAAGTTAAAGAAGCTGGCCCATCAACTCCAGTTCAGGTATTGGGTCTTTCCTCTGTGCCGCAAGCAGGCGATGAATTCCGTGCAGCTCCTGATGAAAAGACAGCTCGTGTTGTTGGTGAATCGCGTGGACATACACGTCGCGTTCTTAACCAGCGCGGAGATGCTCGTGTTCAGACCGGCGTCAAGTTGGAAGACATCTTCAGCCAGATCCAGGCAGGTGAAGTGGCAACACTCAACCTCGTCATCAAGGCTGACGTACAAGGTTCTCTCGAAGCAGTCACCGAAAGCCTTCGCAAGTTGGAGCGCGACGAAGTCAAGGTGGCATTCGTGCACCGTGGCGTTGGCGGTATCACCGAAAACGACATCACTCTCGCCGCTGCTACCAACGCAACGCTCATTGGTTTCAATGTGCGTCCTGATCGCAAGTCTCGTGACTTGGCAGAATCAGAGAAGGTGGAGATTCGTACCTACGAAATCATTTACAAACTCCTCGAGGACATGGAGCGCGCAATGCTCGGTCTTCTCGCACCAGAGTTTGAAGAAGTGGTTACTGGCGAAGCAGAAGTGCGCGAAATCTTCCGCGTACCAAAGCTTGGTGCCATCGCAGGTTGTTTCATCCGTACCGGCGTCATCACGCGTGGCACAAAGGTGCGCTTCCTTCGCGACGGAACCATCATCTGGAAGGGCTCCATTCAGTCACTTCGCCGCTTCAAGGACGACGTCCGCGAAGTACGTGAAGGATTCGAATGCGGTATCGGACTCTCCGACTTCCAGGACCTTAAGCCTGGCGACCTCATCGAAACATACGAAGAGCGCGAAATCGCGCGAGTGTAAACAGTGGCCGATCTCGACTTCTTCTTCGACCCGGTTTGCCCGTGGGCGTGGATCACGTCGCGATGGGTGTCTGAAGTGCAGCAACTTCGTCAGTACGACGTGCAGTGGAAATTCATCTCGTTGAAGTTTCTCAATGAAGACAAGATGGATTATTCCAAGATGCCCGAGGGCTACAAGGATGTGCACGCTGCCGGCACCAATGGTCTTCGAGTGGCTGCACGTGCTCGTGCCGAACAGGGCAACGAAGCCTGTGGTGCCGTGTACACGGCGCTCGGTACAAGCCTTCACAAGAATCAAGAGCGTGAGAAGTTTGTGGCAGATCCTGTCGCTCACATCGCGTCGTTGTTGACTGCTGCTGGATTGCCAGCCGTGTGGGGAGAGTCCGCACTTGATGACAGCTTTGATGCATTGATTCGTCAAGAGACAGAGTTGGCACTAGAGCGCACGGGCAAAGATGTTGGTACACCAATTCTTACGTTCCACCCTGGTGGTGCGAAGGAAGCGTCATTCTTTGGTCCAGTCATTTCCACGATTCCTCGGGGCGAAGAAGCGCTGAAGTTGTGGGATGCGATTGAAACAATTGCCACGTCAAGCGGCATGGCGGAACTCAAGCGTTCACTGCGAGCTCGACCAAGCTTCGACTAAACGAATTAATATAAAAGGCCCCGAGGATTCCTCCTCGGGGCCTCTTATATTTCGTGCTTACTGTTGCTTAAGTGCGTCAATCACTGGCATCCACGTTTCTGGGTCTGCCTTGTATGGCGCGTAGAAACTGATGCGGCTGATGACGTCGCTGTAACGACGTCCGAGTTCTGGCGCAATTTTTTCTGGCTCGCCCACAACAGCAAATGTGTTGAGGATCTCATCAGTAATGAGTTCGCCCATCTCGACCCACTTGCCCAACTTCGACATGCTGTTGAGTTCGTCATGCAGGCCACCCCATCCGTGAGCCTCGAGAACGCCCTTGTAGGCAGGAGTGGAACCGTAGAACGCAATCTGCTGGCGAGTGCCAGAAGCAGCTGCTTTGAGCTGCTCTTCTGTGGTGCCAGTGACAACGAATGATGGTCCGACAATTTCGAACCCTTCCATTGTCTTGCCTGCCTTCGCGCGACCGCGTGCAAGTGCAGGGATGGTGACTTCTCGGAGGTACTTCTCTGTGGTGAAGCCGTGACACAAGAATCCGTCGCACACTTCGCCTGCAACTTCAGTCATGAGTTCGCCCACGCCTGCAAGGAAGATCTTTGGTGGACCAAAGGGAGAAATCTCTTTCGCATCTGGCGTAAAGAACGGAGTCATCAAGGTGTGGGTGTAGAAGTCGCCACGGAAGTCAAGCTTGGTGCCGTTCTCCCAGCAATCCCAAATGGCGCGCATCGCAAGAATCATTTCGCGCATGCGTGCTGCAGGGTGACTCCACTCCATAGAGAAGCGCTTGGTGATGTGTGGTTTGATCTGGCTTCCGAGACCCAACATGAAGCGACCTTTTGAGTACGACTGCAAGTCCCAACCGATGTTGGCAAGGTTCATTGGGTTGCGAGCAAACGCAACAGCAATCGATGTGCCCAGTTCCAATGTGCTGGTGTGCTCTGCGCCCAGCAAGAGAGGGAAGAATGGGTCGTGGGCTGTCTCTGCTGTCCACGCACCGGCATATCCAGCCGATTCAAGTTCCTTGGCTGATTGTGGAACCTTGGAGAGGTCCGATCCGAGTCCGCCGTCTACTTTCATGTCACCCTCCGGGTTGTTGGTCGCGCAGGAACTGCTCAACTTCTGCTGCCAAGTCTTCCACGCTTGGTATCTCCATTGGTGTGTCATCACCTGATGGTGAACCCCCATGGAGGGCGTCGTACGCCTCTTCGAGCTTGCCCAGCATTTCCACGTGGTCTGGATTGTTATTGACGAGTTGGTCCAAACGCTCGCGTTGCACGACGGCCTCTTGACGCAGTGTGGCGGTGTCGTAGGAAAGACCCGTCTCAAGGCACAGAGCATCAATGAGGGCTGCGCTGGCAGCGGGGTACGCCATGGATGAGACGTAATGCGGAATCTGTGCCCACAGGCAGAATGCCGGAATCTCGATGCGATGCATGGCGTGCTCAATAATCGCCTCAACGCCAGCGGGGGCATCAAGGGAATTCTTTGACAACGTCAGACGCTCGATGATGGATGGGTCCGGCGATGTGGCAGTGAGTCCGACTTGGCGAGTGTGTGGCGCACCGAATGGATACGCACCGAGGCCAATGCACTTCGACACATTCAATTGCTTGGCTAATCCGGCAACTGTTTCAGCAAATGAATTCCACGCAAGATCAGGTTCTGGTCCTGTCAGTAACAACACATCACGGTCATTGTCATCAGTGCCCACTTGTATCTCAGGCAAGTTCCAGGCGATGCGTGTATTCACACCCTCGCGTAGTTCCATGAAGGGACGACGTGCACGGAAGTCAATAAATGTGTCCGCATCAAACTCGATGAGAGAACGTGCGGCTGATTCATTGATGATGTGTGACATTGCGGAAGTTGCTGCACCACTGGCGTCGATCCAACCACTCAACATGACAATAAGGACGGGGTCCTTGAGGTCGGGTAGTACGCCTTTGACAGTGAAGGGGAGTCCTGCAGTGCTCATTTCAAACGCTCGAGAGTTGCTGCGGCTTTTTGTGATGCACCTTCTACTTGTAGGCGGAAGGGTTCAAGTTCGGCGGGGTCTTTTGCGCCCATTGCGCCACCCAAGTAACGCGCGTACACGCCTTCGAGGATGCACGCGAGCTTCCAGTAGGCGAAGGCAACGTAAAAGTCGAGCTGTGAAATATCGCGTCCAGACACTTGCGCGTAACGAGCAGCAAGGTCTGCACGATTGAGGAAGCCAGGTGCGGTGTTGACACTGTTTGACCATGCACTTGCTTCATCATCTGGTCCCGTCCAGTACACCATGAGTAAACCAAGGTCAGCCATCGGGTCGCCCAATGTGCAGATTTCCCAGTCGAGAACTGCGATCACATTTCCTTGTGCGTCCACCATGCAGTTATCAAGTCGGTAATCACCATGGACCAATGTGGCTGCGCCTTGTTCCGGAATGCGTGCCATGAGGCCTTCGTACACCTGGTCAACAAGAGGCAAATCGCGTGTGCGTTGTTCAAGAATGTTTCCGTGCCAACGCTTGAGTTGGCGTGCGATGTAACCGTCGTGGCGTCCCAATTCATCGAGTCCTGCAGACTTCAGGTCAACGGCATGAATCGCAGCCATCGTGTCCACGATTGATTCGCTAGCGCGACGACAACCGTCCACGCCGAGAAGAGTTTCCGCTAACGCCTTCTCTCGCACGACATATCCATCGACGAAAGACATCACATAAAACGGTGCTTCGTTCACTGATTCGTCCATGCATAAACCAAGTGCAGGAGCTACGGGGACATTGCTGGTAGCAAGTCCAGCGATGATGCGATGCTCACGTGACATGTCATGGGCGCTCGCAAGGCGATGGCCAAGCGGTGGACGGCGCAACACATAACTGTGTCCTGCTGCATCGTCCACCTTGAACGTCAGATTTGAATGTCCGCCTGCAATCTGCGTGTACGCAAATGGTGCGGTCGCTCCGGGGATGTTGGCGACGAGCCAATTTTCCACCTTGTCGCTGATGCCATGAGGAAGAGTCACGCCTCTGAAACTACCTGTATCGTGCCCCCATGGCAGTAGACATCACCGACGCCAATTTTCAGACCGAAGTCCTTGAGAAGTCAAAGACCACTCCTGTCTTGGTCGATTTTTGGGCTCCGTGGTGTGGTCCGTGTAAGACACTCACGCCAATGCTGGAGAAAGCCACGGATGCAACTGGCGGTCAAGTGTTGTTGGCAAAGGTCAATATCGATGAGAACCCGGGCCTTGCTCAGGCTTTCGGTATTCAATCTGTCCCGACCGTGGTTATTTACAAAGACGGTCAACCTCTTGACGCATTCATGGGTGCACAACCCGAGCACATGATTCAGAACTTGATTACTTCGCTCTTGCCAGATCCCACGCAGGTACGTGTGCTTGAACTTCTGGACCAGGGCAGTGAAGAGTCATTGCGTGATGCCGTTGCACTCGTGCCTGGGAATGAAGATGCCGTGTGTTCCTTGGCCGAGTTCCTTGTTCGCACTGGTGGTGCTGAAGAAGCCCTCACTCTTCTGGCTCGTTTGCCCGAAACTGCAAGAGTTCGACGCATCGCTGCGGCAGCGCGATTGTCTTTAAATCCTGTTGATGACTTGGACGCACAACTCACATCGTTGTTAGAACGTGTGAAGGATGATGAGGCTGCTCGTCAGGAGTATCTCGACATCTTGCAAACCATGGGTGCCGAAGACCCACGCACTGCGAAATATCGCAAGCAACTCACAGCTCGTTTGTTCTAAACGCCTGCCATTTCGCTCACGTGCATGCGCACATGGCGACTATGGAAAACCTCGACGTCGAAAAGTTCTTACAACGTCTTCGCCAATGGGTGGCGTTTATTGGTGTTCGGCGACTACTCACTGGCGGCATCACGGCTGTTGTATTGACAGGTGTCGCTTGGTTCATCATGAAGCCCACTCCGGTGCCCATTGATGCGTTTGTGCCCCAAGTGACATCCATGACAACGCCAACATCGC
Source organism: Actinomycetota bacterium (assembly GCA_041175365.1). Classification (GTDB taxonomy): domain Bacteria; phylum Actinomycetota; class Acidimicrobiia; order Acidimicrobiales; family Ilumatobacteraceae; genus UBA2093. The sequence continues at coordinate 17,274 of JBEDFA010000027.1, forward strand.
TCTCGCCATCGCAGGTGAAGGTGCATGTGGCAGGTGCGGTGACGAACCCTGGGGTATATCAACTCTCGTCCACTGCACGGGTGGTGGATGCAATTGCAGCTGCAGGTGGTGCACTGCGCTCTGCGGATCTGGAGTCCATCAATTTGGCTCAGACGCTGACAGATACTGAGCAGGTGTACGTACCTGTGAAGAAGGTGTCGCGACCGCGAGTCACTGTTGCGCCACGTCTGCGCCCACAGCGCACGAGCCCCACCACAATCCCTACAGGTTCAGGTAGTGCGGCAACGCCGTCAACAAAATTGGTCAATCTCAATACGGCGACTGCAGCAGAACTTGATTCACTCACTGGCGTTGGCCCCAGCACAGCGAAAGCCATCATCGCGTATCGCACGAAGAAGGGGTCATTTAGCAAAGTGGAAGATCTGCTGAACGTGCCAGGTATTGGTCCTGCCAAATTGGCGGCGATGCGCGATGAAGTGATGGTGAATTAAAGGCCGCCGAGTGCGAGTGCACCCAGGATGAGTGCGCCAGCTGCGCCAATCCACAGGCCAAGTCCCAGCACCACAAACTCGCGTGTCCATTCGCGCCATCCAACAACCGGGCGCTTGCTGACACGTGCTGCGACTGTTTGACCGATGAACCACCAGATCACTGTGCTCAGTGCAATTGCTATCAGAAGTCGTTGACCGCCACCAGCTGCGGGCATGCCAAGAACCGGCATCACAGGAAGCGCCATCACCATCATTAAGAAAGAAAGTGCGCCGCCGATGGCTCCGGGAAGAATCCACGACAACACGACGCCAGTGAACCAAAGCGCGAATGCAATTGCCACGGCCATCACGCCACCACGACGGCGAATAGAACGGCGAGTGGCGGCAACGCCACCGGGAAGTAGTGGGCGGGAATCGCGAGTTGAAGATGCGTTATTGCCCACGGGTCAACTGTACGTGGGCAATAGTGCGCGAAACGTGCATCGTTGGAGTCCGTCGGTGCGTTGGCTTGTTTGTGCTGTCGCATTGTGGGCGTGCATCTGGATTGGTGAGTGGGTACCGCGTGCTGCTTTGTTGCGCCCATTGGCCGGAGTGTTGCTTGGTGTTGTTCTGCTGTTGTATTGGTTCGCCTTTGTCTCTGTGGGTGCTGTGGTTGTTGCACTGTGTGTGCTGGGCCTTTCGAGTGGTGCACATGCATGGCATCAACAATTGCGTGTTGTTGAAGGAGGATGCCGTGGAGTTGCAACGGTTCGTGTTGACCCCACCTTTCGCTCCTACGGAACAGCAACAGTGCTGGAGTTTCAGCACAAGCGATACAAGGTGTTGGCATACGGATCCGCAGGTCGGCACTTGGCGCAACGGCTTGTGGGGGAATCAGTGCGGGTGGTGGGCGAGTGCTCCCTGAATGACGGTGCCTATTCGAGATTTGACCGCGTCAATCACGTGGTGGGTCGTATGAATGTCTCGGCTGTCTCTGAAACGTTCTCCGAAGGTTCGATGTTTGTGCGCGCTGCTAATCGGATGCGTCGTTCATTGGTGCGCGGGGTAGAGGCAATGCCCGCAGGTCAACGCGCATTGTTTACAGGTTTGGTGATTGGTGACGATCGAGATCAATCACGAGAAATGTTGCAACGTTTTCGCAACAGTGGGCTCTCGCATCTCTGTGCAGTGTCAGGACAGAACGTGGCCTATCTGTTGATTGTTGTGTCGCCATTACTGAAACGTCGCAGTCGATGGATGAAATGGTGCATCACGATGTTGTTGCTGGTGTGGTTTGTTGTTCTCACGCGAGCAGAACCCTCTGTGTTGCGTGCGGCATTTATGGCTGCGATGGTGGCAAGTAATGCTTTGTTGAAATCTCCGGCCAATGCACGAGTGGTGTTGTCCCGTGCTGTCGTTGTCTTGCTTCTCATTGATCCGATGTTGGCGTGGAGCGTGGGTTTCGCGCTGAGCGTGGGCGCAACCGCTGGGCTTGCGTGGGCCTCGGCGGGAATCGGTCGCATGGTCGGATCGCGAGGGGTCTTGGCGGCAACATTGGCGGCGCAATTGGGAACAGCGCCGGTCTCTCTTCTTGTGTTTGGGTTTGTCCCCGTCATCTCTCTTGTCGCAAACCCATTGGCCATTCCCGTTGCAGGGTTCGTCATGACAGTCGGCTTGCCTGTGGCATTACTGGCATCCGCTGTGCCGGTGTTAGTGCCAATGGTCTCCTGGCTTTTACTTCTCCCTGTGGCGTGGGTGGATGGTGTTTCACATATGGCCTCTCAGTTATCGCCCCGAGGGTGGTGGAACGGCCTTTTGTGGGCTCTGGTGATACTGGGCATTGTGATGAGGGCTCGTAGAAATGCACGGAGGCACACCGCTGTGGCAGGGTAGAGGTCGTGAGCGTGTACCTGATTTCTGGCGACGAAAGTCTGATCAGTCTTGAGCTCACCACGCTTGTTGATCGTCTAGTGGGTGATAACGACCGCTTGATGATGGTCGATGACTTTGACTGCTCCGACAGCACCTTCCTCATCGGAAACGTCACGGATGCACTCACCACAATGTCTCTCTTTATGGAGCGCAAAGTTGTCGTGATGCGACATCTGCAAGATCTTCTTGCGGAAGATGTCGACACGTTTGTTGCAGGCATTGATGCGTGTATCGAAGAGGTTGATCTCATCATCACGTCTACGGGGCGTGTGGTGAAGGTAGTGTCCGATGCATGCAAGCGGGCAAAGGCAGAAACAATCGGCGCCGCTGTTGTCAGCAACCAAAACGAACGTATTAAGTGGGTGGAAACCAAGCTGGTGGAAGCCGGCTTTACGTATTCGCCCGATGCTGGCCGTCTGATTGCTTCATGGTTTGGTGGTGACCACGCCCGTATCGCTGGTCTTCTTGCCACTCTCACGTCGGCGTACGGAGAAGGCGCCAAGTTGTCGCGCTCCGATATCGAGGTGTTTTTGGGCGAAGCAGGCAGTGTCGCTCCGTGGGACCTTACCGACGCTGTCGACGCAGGGGATTCCAACAAGGCTCTCCTCATGCTGCATCGCATGTTGAGTGATTCGCATCCTCTGCAGATTCTGGCGCTGTTGGCGAACCGCTACGCCCAGATGATGAAGATCGATGGTCGCGGAGTTCGCACTGCCGCCGATGCAGTGGAGATTCTTGGCGGTAAAGAGTTCACTGCCCGAAAAGTGCTTGAGCAATATCAACGCCTTGGCAGTGCAGGCATTTCTCGTGCCATCTCGTTGATTGCGACAGCGGACCTTGATCTGCGCGGTGGCAAAGACTGGGAACCTGAACTGGTGATGGAAGTGTTGGTTGCTCGACTATCACGGCTGGGCGGGGCAACGCCACAGCGGGCGCGCGCATTTAAGCGTTAAGAAAAGTAAGCAGGGGATTGCGTCGATACGACGCGAGAAACAAGTGTGATTACTTGGAAGCGGCGTTGAGGCGCTTCATGAGGCGGCTCTTGCGACGAGCAGCTGAGTTCGGGTGAATGATTCCCTTAGCAGCGGCCTTGTCGATGCGCTTCACGGCGGCACGAAGGCTCTCTTCACCCTCTGGGGTGCCAGCCTTGTCGGTTGCAGTACGGATACGTGTCTTCAGCTCGCTCTTGACGGCCTTGTTACGGTCTGCTGCTTTTGCGTTGGTAAGAATGCGCTTCTTTTGGCTCTTGATGTTTGCCACGAGTTGCAAGGCTATCGGGGAACAGTCCCGTCCCCAACCGCCAGGGGTAGGCTCAATTTTGCCCATGGACATCTCAAAAATCCGCAATTTCTCGATCATTGCCCACATTGACCATGGCAAGTCGACGCTTTCCGACCGCATTCTCGAAATGACTGGTGCGGTACAGGCCCGCGACATGAAAGCCCAATACCTCGACTCCATGGATCTCGAGCGCGAACGTGGCATCACGATCAAGGCGCAGAACGTTCGCGTGAACTGGAAGGGCCATACCTTCCACCTCATTGATACTCCTGGCCACGTGGACTTTGGTTACGAAGTCAGCCGTTCCCTTGCAGCATGCGAAGGCGTGGTGTTGGTGGTGGACGCAGCACAGGGCATTGAGGCTCAGACTCTTGCGAACTGTTACTTGGCACTTGAGAACGATCTTGAGATTGTGGCTGTATTGAACAAGATTGACCTCCCGGCAGCGGACCCTGATCGGTACGCGCAGGAAATCGAAAACATCTTGGGTATCCCTGCCGAAGACATTCTGCGCATCTCTGCAAAAACTGGCGCTGGTGTGCCAGAGCTTTTGGATTCCATTATTGAAAAGATTCCTGCACCTCAGGGCGACATCGATGCGCCATTGCAGGCCCTGATCTTCGACTCGCAGTTCGACCAGTATCGCGGTGTTGTCTCGAGTGTTCGCGTGATGCATGGCCGTATGACGACGGGAAGCCGTTTGCAATTCATGCAGGCTCGTGCAGTGCACGACGCAATTGAAATCGGCGCGCGTCAACCGGGTCCAGAGCCGTTGCCTGAACTTGGGCCAGGCGAAGTGGGCTATCTCATCGCAGGCATCAAAGATGTTGCTGAAGCGCGAAGCGGTGAAACCGTCACCACCTTGCACGCTGGATCAGATGAACCGCTGCCTGGTTATCGAGATCCGAAAGCCATGGTGTTCTGCGGTTTGTACCCCATTGATGGCGACGACTTCGAAAACCTGCGCGAAAGTCTTGAAAAGCTGAAACTCAACGATGCGTCTATTACGTATGAGCCTGAATCATCTGGCGCACTCGGATTCGGTTTCCGTTGTGGCTTCCTTGGTTTGTTGCACATGGAAATTGTGAAAGAGCGCTTAGAGCGTGAGTTCAACTTGGCGCTCATCGCAACGGCGCCTTCAGTGGCGTATCGCGTGACAAAGACTGATGGTGAAGTCATCACGGTGGAGAACCCTGCTGATCTTCCACCAACGCAGAACATCAACTTCATTGAAGAACCCTTCTTCAAGGTGAACATCATTACTCCGAAGGATTACACCGGCACATTGATGGAACTGTGCCAGTCCCGTCGTGGCGAGATGGTGAAGTTGGAATATCTCTCACCTGAGCGCGTTGAGCTGCACTATCTCGTGCCTTTGGCTGAAGTGGTTGTTGACTTCTTCGACCAAATGAAGAGCCGCACTCAGGGGTACGCAAGCCTTGACTATGAACTAGAGGGATACCGCCCCAGCGCGCTCGTGTTGGTGGACATTCTTCTCAATGCTCAACCTGCCGATGCGTTCAGCACCATCGTGCATCGCGACAAAGCATTCGATTACGGGCGCCGTATGTGTGAGAAGTTGCGTGAGCTCATCCCGCGCCAGATGTTCGACGTGCCAATTCAGGCAGCGATTGGTGGCAAAGTCATCGCTCGCGAAACTGTGAAGGCAAAGCGTAAGGACGTGTTGGCGAAGTGTTACGGCGGTGACATCACCCGTAAGCGCAAACTGTTGGAAAAGCAGAAGGAAGGCAAGAAGAAGATGAAAGCCATCGGTCGCGTTGAAGTGCCCGGTGATGTTTTCATCAGTGCCTTGAAACTGGACGACTGATGTCGAACAGTGCGTCCGGAGAAAAGGGGAGCCCGTTCCGGTCGTTGCGTGTGCGCAACATGCGCATCTATATGGGTGGACTTCTTCTCTCCAATATCGGCACCTGGTTGCAGTTCACCGCAACTTCCTTGTTGGTGTACCAAATCAACAACCGCGCAACTGACTCTGGCATCAACGCGATGTTTCAGTTTCTTCCCATGCTTTTATTGGGCGCATGGGCAGGTGGGCTTGCAGATCGCTTTGACCGCCGCAAGGTAACTATCTGCACGCAAACCGCATTGGGATTGCAAGCATTGTTGTTGGCTGTTGTCACGGCAACAGGGCATGCCAGCTTGCCTGTGATTTACGCATTGTCGCTAGTGCTTGGCATCGGTAACGCCATCGACAACCCTGCGCGCCGTGGATTGGTGACAGAACTCATCCCGCCACATGAAATCTCCAATGCGATGTCTCTGAATACCACCGTGATGACTGGATCGCGAATCGTGGGGCCTGCGTTAGCAGCTGTACTCATTGGCCCACTCGGAACTGCGTGGCTATTCGGCATTAATGCGTTTTCATACATTGCAGTTCTTGCATCATTGTTCTCTTTGCGTCCCTCCGAAATGTTGCCCAAAGTGGCGGCACCTCGCTCGGGTAAACCAGTTCGTGAAGGTCTTGCATTTGTCTGGAACGACATCTACATGCGCAACATCTTCATTGTTTTCACTGTGGCGAGCACCTTCGCCTTTAACTACAGCACGGTGTTGCCAAAGATGAGTGACGAGTTGTGGCATGAGCCGAACGGTTACGCCATCTTGCTCACGGTCACGAGCATCGGCAGTGTGATCGGAGCAGTGTCCAACGCTCGCTATCACGTGATGACGATTCGGCGATTCGCATATGGAAGTGCTTTGCTTTCCGTTGCATGCCTGTTATTGCCTTTTGCTCCCAATTTTCCTGTTGCGTGTCTGCTTGCGCTTCCATTGGGTGTTGGCGGTACAGGGTTTATGACAGCGATGACCGGACTGATGCAGCAACGCACTGCACCTGAGATGAGAAGCAGAATGATGGCACTGCAATCAGTTGCGTTTATGGGCTCGACCCCCATTGGCGGACCTATCACCGGTTGGATTGGCGACAACATCAACGTGCACATGTCCCTCATCTATGGCGGTGTCTTGACCTTGGCAGTCATGCCGCTTCTTCGAGGACTAGAAAGTGAGAAGGCGTCATGAGTGTTGCCGTTTGGTGGATTCGTCGCGATATGCGACTAGCGGACAATAAGGCTTTGCAGTCAGCAGCGGCTGTAGGAAAAGTTGTACCACTCTTCGTTTACGACGACACATTGCTCGCAACAGCTGGCGAAGGCCGTCGACAGTTCATGTTTCGTTCACTAAATGCGCTTGATAACTCCATGGACCGCGCTCTCATTTATCGCGATGGCCCTGTTGCGGAAGCAGTGGTGGAGTTCTGTCGACTAGTCGGTGCAGACACTGTGCATATCACTGAAGATTTCGCGCCATATGGTCGTCGTCGCGATGCAGCAGTGGAGAAAGCTCTTGCCGCCGACGGTCGTCGACTCGTTCGCGCAGACACGCCCTACGTCATTGCGCCAGGAACAGTTCGCAAAGATGACGGAACACCGGTCAAAGTGTTTACGCCCTTCTATAAGCGTTGGCTCACACATCAGTGGTCTTCCGCTGTGGAATCACAAGTTGAGTACGCGGACTTCCGAGATCTCTGCGTTGGTTCTCGAATGGACACAGGGTGGACCGCATATACACCGAACCCCAGCGAAGATGCTGTGTGGGAACGTTTTGATGAGTGGGCTCCTCGTGCAATAAGTGACTACAAAGATGCGCGCAACAACCCTGCGCTGGATGGCACATCAATGTTGTCGCCATATTTGAAGTTTGGCATCGTGCACCCTCGGCAGTTGCTGCAGCGTCTCGATGGATCTGTTGGGTCAGATATTTTTCGCTCAGAAATTGCGTGGCGCGAGTTCTATGCCGATGTTCTCTTTCATCAGCCAGAGACCACCTGGAAGAACTTGCAATCAAAAATGGATGCATTGCCGGTTGACTCTGGCGCCACTGCTGAAGCACGTTTTGCGCAGTTCTGTGAAGGAAAGACGGGTTTCCCGATTGTCGATGCAGGGGTGCGTCAGTTGCTCGGTTCGGGTTGGATGCACAACCGTGTGCGCATGATCGTTGCCAGCTTCCTTGTGAAGGACCTGCACTTGCCATGGCAGTGGGGTGCCAAGTTCTTTATGGAACATCTTTTGGACGCTGACATCGCTTCCAATGCGCATGGCTGGCAGTGGACAGCAGGCACGGGCACCGATGCATCGCCGTTCTTTCGCGTCTTTAACCCGATGGGCCAGAGCGAGAAGTTTGACCCCACAGGCGAATACCTGCGCCGATGGATTCCCGAAATCGCTCATTTGGACAACAAGAGCATTCATGCTCCGTGGACTTTGGGGCTTCTGGCACCTGCGGAATACCCCGAGCCAATGGTGGATCACGCTGCAGAGCGAGAAGAAGCGTTATCTCGTTATAAAGCGGTCAACGGAAAGTAAAATCGCTAGACGATGTTGGACGACCGCAAGACAGCAATTCTTCGTGCCGTAGTGCAGGAGTACGTGGCAACGGGGCAGCCCGTTGGGTCCACGCACATCGCCAATCTTCCTGCGGTGAAAGTCTCTAGTGCCACGATCCGTAATGAAATGGCCGCACTTGAGCAAGAGGGTTATCTCGCACAGCCACATACATCGGCCGGGCGAATCCCCACCGACAAGGGCTATCGACACTTCGTTGACTCTATTACGCCTGAGGGTGTGTTGGCAAAAGAAGAAGCAACACAAGTGGGGGACTTCTTTCAAGGTGCACATGGCCGTTTAGAGGACCTCTTGCGCCACACCACCACATTGTTGGCAAACATCACTCACCACACTGCCGTGGTGGTGGGCCCAGAGGTAGAAACCACAACGGTCCGTGCTGTGCACATCAGTCGAGTGACGCCGCGTACAGCCACTGTTGTTGTTGTGATGTCGAATCACAGTGTGGAGAACGAGACGATTCAGATTTCTGAAGACATCACGGATGAACATTTTCATTCTGCGGTCTCTCATCTCTCGCGAATTCTTGTTGATCGTTCGCTCGGTGATTTCGAAACGATTCCTTCCACCAATGATGCGCATGTTGATGCCGTGTGTTTTGCAACAGTGAATGCATTGTCGCGTCATCGCAAGGACAAGCCTGTCTTTGTCGGAGGCGCAGCCTCTTTAGCAAGTGCATTTGATGCAGTCGATATTGTGCGCGATGTCCTCACCACTATCGAACAGCAATTTGTTGTGGTGTCCTTGCTGCAAGACCTTCTCGATCGTGGACTCTCCGTCTCTATCGGTGCAGAGCACGGCATTGAACAACTCTCGGCTTGCTCGGTCATCGTCGCACCAGTGATCGCTGATGGTGAGGCCATCGGTTCTGTCGGTGTTCTTGGACCAACTCGTATGAACTATCCGCAAGCTCTCAACACGGTGGAAGTCGTGAGCGAGCAGCTTGGTCGACATATCGCAGAAGGTGCATCATGAGTTCTGATTTCTATGAGCTTCTGGGTGTCTCTCGTACTGCATCTGCGGATGAATTGAAGAAGGCTTATCGCAAGAAAGCACGCGAGCTTCATCCTGATGCGAATCCGGACAATCCTGAGGCGGAGAATCTCTTTAAGGAAGTCAGTCGTGCATACGAGACATTGTCTGATGCAGATGCGCGCGCTCGATACGACCGTTTTGGTGAACAAGGCCTGGGCGGTGGCGGAGGGGGAGACCCCTTCAGCGGCGGCGGTATCGGCGACATCTTCGAAGCATTTTTCGGAGGTGGTGGCGGACAGCGTCAACAGGCAGGTCCACCACGCGGGCAAGATCTAGAAATCACAGCACGTATTGATCTCGAAGCAGTCATGTTTGGCACGCAGATCACCGTGGAAGTACCAACAGCAATTCGTTGCGATGATTGTGGTGGCAGCGGTGCCGGTGCCGGCACGCAGCCAGTGCAGTGCGTTGATTGCAGCGGTACTGGCCAAGTGCGTCGGATGCGCAACAGCATTCTCGGACAAATGGTCACCACCGGACCTTGTGGTCGATGCGGAGGCATGGGCGAGGTCGTGATGACTCCGTGTTCTGCCTGCAGCGGTGATGGACGAAAGCGTTCGACAGAGTCCTACACAGTGGATGTTCCTGCGGGTATTCATTCGGGCCAAACATTGCGCTTGTCTGGTCGTGGTGCTGTGGGGCCTCGCGGTGGTGCAGCCGGAGACTTGTACGTCCATGTAGCGGTGGCGCAGCACGAAGATTTTTCTCGTGAAGATGACGACCTTGTCTTTTCTTTGCCGCTCACATATGCCCAGGCCGCGCTTGGCGTTCATACGGTCTTAGAAGCACTCGACGGTGAACTCGATCTCGTTGTCCCAGCAGGCACACAACACGGTCGGGAGTTCGTTGCGCGCGGACGCGGCATTCCTCATCTCAATGGCCGCGGTAAGGGCAACTTGCGCGTCCGTGTCTCCGTCGTGGTGCCGACCGAGCTGTCAGAAGAACAAGAGCAACTTCTGCGTCAACTTGCTGAAGTCTCTGGACACGAAGTGGCACCTCCCGACAAGGGATTCTTCTCCCGCATCAAGTCGGCATTTACATGATCGACATTCTGCGCAACTCTTCTGCGCATGTGTTCGTTGAATCTGTCCAATCGCCTGTGCTTTTCGATGACGACGCCCATCACTTGTCGCGTGTATTGCGCTTGCGTGATGGTGAATCAGTCACGTGTAGTGACGGCAAAGGCTCTTGGGTCGCTTGCACTTGGAACTCTGGCGACGTTGAGGTGGCGTCAGAGGTTGTCGTCACCGATTCTCCAGTGCCACCGCTCACTGTTGCAATTGCGCCGGTGAAAGGGGACCGTACAGATCTCGTGATTGAAAAGGTCGTGGAGATCGGTATCGACCACATCATCATCTTGTCGCCCGTTGAGCGAAGTGTGGTGCGGTGGGCATCGAACAAGGTTCCTCAAGTCATGGACCGTTACACACGGATTGCTCGTGCCGCTGCCATGCAAAGTCGGCGGGTCTTTCTTCCGTCTGTGTCGGGACCTGTGTCGTTGGCCAACGTGACAGGTCAAGGCGTTGCCTTCGCCGAGCCAGGCGGCTCTGCTTCTGGCGATGCGGTCACCACTTTGGTGATTGGCCCTGAGGGTGGTTTTTCTCCCGCAGAGGTGGCGATTGCTCCGGCGCTAGCTGACCTCGGACCCTCGATTTTACGGGCTGAAACGGCAGCCATCGTGGGGGCTGCTCGTATGGTCGCACACTGGCGGCGTTGAATGCACCACACTGTGTGGTGTTATGCCTCCGTTATCTGACGACGAACTTCTCCAAGATTCACCCTTCACTCGTTTGGTAGGTGAACGCCTCCGCCGCATTCGACAGCAGAAGCAGTGGTCGTTATCTGACGTTGAGGCAAAGAGCGACAGTGAGTTCAAGGCATCGGTTCTCGGTGCGTATGAACGTGGCGAACGTGCAATTTCTGTTCCCCGACTGGAACGTCTCGCACGGTTCTACGGCGTCAGTGTTGACCAGCTGTTGCCACGTGACACGCAGCGTGCAGACAATGCAGCGTCAGGGGATGCAGCCTCCAAGAAATTGCGTATCGACGTTGCCAAGTTGTCAACGATGTCGGGACAAGAGTTCGAGATGCTTGAACGCTTTCTTCGCATGATTCAAGTGCAGCGCCAAGACTTCAATGGCAAAGTCATTACGGTTCGCGCACACGACACACGAGCGATTGCTGTGATGCTTGATGTTCCTGTCGACAATGTGGGTGACAAGTTGTCAGAACTTGGTTTGCTCTTCGTTCCACCGGCAGCGCAGTAATCGCTATGTCTGAGTACGGGGTGTACGTCCACATTCCGTTCTGCCGTCACCGTTGTGACTATTGCGCTTTCGCAACCTGGACCGACCGTGATCATCTCATGGAGGAATACGTCGATGCAGTGGTGCTCGATATCCAACGCAAAGTGGCATCAGGTATGCCAGTGGCAGACACCGTTTTCTTTGGTGGTGGAACACCCACGCGACTTGCCCCGGACCTGATCACAAAAATCATCGCAGCGATTCCGCTTTCCGCGAATCCGGAGGTGACTGTTGAATGCAATCCGGACGATGTCACTCCCGAGATGATGCGCGTGTACGCCGCAGGGGGAGTGAACAGGGTCAGTATCGGTGTGCAGGCGATGGTGGAACACGTTCTTGTCTCTCTGGGACGCACTCACGACCCATCCAATGTGGAACGAGCTGTCAGCGCTGCACGAGATGCGGGAATCACATCAATCAATCTCGACCTCATCTATGGCGTTCATGGTGAATCTCTTGATGACTGGCGTCGAACACTGGAATCTGCAATTGCATTACGGCCAACACATGTGTCCGCATACGGATTGACGGTGGAAGCCGGAACCCCACTTGCAGAAGATCCTGCACGACATCCTGATGATGATGACCAGGCGGACAAATATGTGATGACCGATGACATGTTGGCCGCGGCCAGCATGCACAACTATGAGATTTCCAATTGGGCTCTTGATGGTCACGAGTGTCGACACAACAAGGTGTACTGGTCGCAGGGCAACTACATGGGGTTTGGATGCGCTTCACATTCACACGAAAACGGTCGCCGTTTCTGGAACGTGCGCACCCCGGATAGATACATCACATGTGTCAATGAGAACATCAGTGTTGAAGCGGCCGATGAGGTTCTTGACTCTGAGACTCGATCTCGAGAAGCGCTGGAACTCTCGTTGCGGACCGCTGACGGTGTACCCGTTGGAACTCTGGACGTTGAATCCCTCGAAGGTTTGGTCTCTGTGCAAGGAAATCGCGTCGTTTTGACCCGCAATGGCAAGCTGTTGGCAAACGAAGTGAGTCTGCGCCTGAAGCCCCGATAACATAGTCAGCGTCCCTTTTAGGGCGCGTAGCTCAGTTGGTTAGAGCGCTACCTTGACATGGTAGAGGTCCCGGGTTCGAGTCCCGTCGTGCCCACCACTGTTCCTTTGGGCATTTTTGCCCCCGTGTACGATGTGTAAATGCCTAAGACTGGTAACCGCCTTCCAAAGAGCGAAGCAACCCGTCTCAAGCTTCTCGCTTGTGCAGTCGAGGAAATCAATTCCGTTGGTCCCGACCGGTTGGGATTCACATCTATTGCGCGCCGCGCTGGATTGTCGACAGGTGCCTTGTATGCCCGCTACGAGAATATTGATGAACTCCTACTCGAGGTCTGGACGTCTGACGGGCTTCCCACTCTTCGTCGGGTTCTTGCCGATCTAGAAGAATCGATTGTGGCCGATAAGGGCAAGATTGCTCGACGCCGGATTGCTGATTCTTTGTCTCAACCCAACAATGAACTTCTTCTTCTGGTGAATTTGTTGGTGGCATCGCGTCGCAATGAAGCGGTGTACGAAGAAATTTCACCAATCGTGACAGAAGAGATTGTGCGGCATGCCAGCCGAGTGCCTGCGATTGATTTCTTGCTCGCCCAGGTGGTGGGAATAGCTATGGGTGTTGCTGGCACTGGCCTTGTCGGTCTCGATTGGTATGGCCCAATATCAATGGCCTCCTCGGCGACACGAGATTCGCTCGCAACATACGAAATACCTGCTGATGCTGATCAGATTCCTGAGAGCATTCATTTCCCGCAAGATGCAGAAGAAGTCGACATGCGTCTGTTTGATGCTGTGGCATACGTTGTTGCAAGAGTCGGTGCGGCACAAGCCACGGTGTCGCGTATCGCACGGCGCGCAAAAGTAAATCCCGCAAGCATCTATATGCGTTATGAAGATAAAGACGCATTGTTTGCGGCTTGCATGTCTTTTGTAATGAAGATGGGCATCGCTCGAAATGCATCACTCCTAGAGGGCTATCAAAACACTGTTAACGATTTGAAAGCCATTACACACAAGAGTGAAATGGTGGTGATGTTCCGAGGAAATCAATCGCCGGAACATCAAAGTATTCGTCGTTTGCGGGTAGAAACCATGTTCGCTGCGATGCATGATGAGAACTTGCGCACAATGAATCAAGAAATTTATTTTGAGACTCTGTCAGAAAATGAGGAATTTCTGAAGGTTCCGAATGGAACACTGACGAATCCATTGGTTCTTCCATATGCCGTCTCAAATAGATTCGCATTCTTTGGTTATGCAATTTTGAATGAGTACGATTTATGCGGAATGAACCACCCATTACTTATTTCCTTTATGGAAAATCTGTCTCATCGACTTCGTATTGCCGGACAAGGCACTGAAGTTGCCAAGTCGTAATCGATAACTAAGCCAACAATCTCAGACCGATGGATATTCTTCTTGCCCTCATGGCCGCTGGTGTGTATGGCGTTGCGGATTATTGCGGCGGGAGGGCATCGCGCTCTGTCTCGCCGATGACCGTGACATTTGTGGGTCAATCTGCAGGTTTGGTTGTTCTCCTGGGGTTGGTCTTTCTGTCGAGTGTGCCGGTACCGCCAGCGAGTGACTTCATCTGGGGAGGAATTGCCGGAATCGCTGGGTCCACCGGTCTCCTTGCCTTCTATAAAGCCATGGGTAGTGGTTTCATGACAATTGTTGCTCCGGTGTCGGCGGTGACTGCCACGGCGGTGCCTGTTGTCATTGGTCTTTTGACCGGAGAGCGCCCAGGTGTTCTTGCGCTGTGCGGTATTCCTGTTGCATTGGTGGCGATTGCGCTTGTGAGCGATGTGCTGGGGCCTGATCATCGGCGTGCGCCGAAGTCCATTGTTGTGATGGCATTTGTTTCAGGTGCCACCTTCGGTTCATTGTTTGTGATTCTCGGGCATACCAATGATGCAGGCGGTCTCTGGCCAGTCGTAGCAATGCGTTTTACTTCCGTGCCGTATATGGCGCTAGTGATGTTCTTTATGAAGCGCAAGCCATCAGAAGCAAAAGCCAACTTGCCCGTGGTTGTTGCGTCAGGAATCTTGGACAGCATTGCGAATGGCTTGTACTTGTTGGCAGTGCGTCATGGACTGATGTCAATTGTTGCAACGATTAACTCGTTCTATCCAGCAAGCACCTTGCTTCTGGCGACTCGCGTGGACAAAGAGAAGATTCACCGTTCGCAAGCAGTAGGGCTTGGTCTCGCTGTTGTTGCGTTGCTATTTATTTCTCTCGCGTAGGCGAGAGAAAGTTACTGACCGAGTGCGGCTTTAATGATCGCTTCGGATTCGCGTGAGGCGCCCTTAAAGATGCCCTTTGCCATCAAAGAGGACTCCGACTTGCGACGAGCTTCGTACACCTCGGCACGGTCGCGATGAATGTTTGGTTCATCAGGAGCGGCCCATCCTGCGAAGTCTGCAAGGTGGCACGCAAGACGAAGATCGCCAGCAGCTGCCAACTCCTTCGCACGTGCCATGAGTACTTCAGCGCCGCCGGCCAATGTGGCAAGTTCGTTGCCGAGTGATGCATCTGTCGCAGGCTTCAGTGATGACGGTGTGCCATCCCACCAGCCGCCAAACTGACGCCAGATGCCACGCACAACGAACTCTGGTTCGTCATACAGCGGGCGAAGATATGGCTTGCCGAGTGTTGCCTCAGGAACTTTCACTGAGTGAATGATGGTGTTGAGGGTCTCGCCCGCATTCATCATGTCCACTGTGCTCTTCACTAAGTACTCGAGAGCAGATGCGATCTCATCAAGTACGCGAGCAATGCGCTCTTTGCCTGCGATTGGTAAACCATGTGCAGGAAGCATCAGCTCTGGTTCTTTGGCAATCATCGCGCGCAAGGCTTCGGCCCACTCGATAGGGAAGCGCTGCACCTTTTGTGGGTTGCCTGCGTTGGGGAAGTTCCAGATGACGAAGTCCCCGGTGGCAATCCACTTCTTCTCAGGGAACCATGACCACAAGTGATCATCGGTTTCGCCTTTGCCATGATGGAACTCGACGGTGGTGTCGCCAAAGATCATCGATGCAAACTTGTCGACCACGTCAGTTGTCTCGAGTGTGTCCTCGGGAATGAAATTGCTGAGGCGAGGTCCGCCTGCTGCAGGACGTAGGTCATTGAGTGCGTTATTCAGGTCGCCGCGAATTCCACCGAACTGACGCGCATTGATCGCAACATTCCAGTCGTTGGTGTAGCGATAACGATCAAATCGGCGTTGTACGTTCTTATGTGCGATGACACGTGGTGCTGCGTGACCAAGTGCTGCAGCATTCGCAGCGAAAGCGACACTGCCGCCGACATGGTCGGAGTGTCCATGTGTATAGACGAGAGAATTGAAGGGATCGCTCGTCCATTTGCGGATGGACTCGACCACTTGTTGGCCAGTATTGACATGACTGGTGTCGAAACACACGAGTCCGTCGCCTGAATTCCACGTGACGACGTGGCTGAAGGATTCCACCATTGCGAGACCATCTGCGATTTCCGATAGTTCACCTGTGGTGCGGTTGACGGGCTCATCTGCGCGTCCCGAGTCCACCACCTTTGTACTCAATGCAATGAGATCAGCCATGTTTGCCCCCGTGTTGTCTGTTCTGAAATTAGCCCTTGGCGAGTCCGAGAACTCGTTCGCCCAAGATATTGCGCATGACGTTCGATGTGCCACCCATGATGGTGTAGCCAGGTCCGTAAATGAGGCCTTGCACCATGTCGTCAAAGATCATTCCGTCAGCGCCCATCATGCGGAAGACAAAACTGTCCACTCGCTGCTGGTGTTCGGTGCAGAAACACTTTGTTGCGGCAGAGAAGCCGGCAGGTGCTTGCTTCAAGACTTCTCGAATCACCAAGATGCGACCGATGCGGTAGCCCATTTCTAAGGAAGCAATTTCCTGACGAATCAATGGGTCGCTGGTGTCGCAGACTGAGATTGCATGTTGGAACTGCGCATAGTTCGACACAAGACGGTCGATACCGCCGCGTTCGTGTTCGAGTTGACGCATGGTTTGGCCAAACGCACCACCGGGTTGTCCCACAAGGTTGCCCTTCGGCACGCGTACATCAGTGAAGAACACTTCGCAGAAGTGGCGGTTAGTGGTCATGTCAGTGATGCGACGAATCTCAATGCCTGGAGTTTTCATCGGCACGATGATTTCGCTGATGCCTGCGTGAGGAGGACCTTCGTTGTTGGTGCGACAGATGAGGTAGCAATAGTCGGCGTCAGCGCCGAAGCTTGTCCAAATCTTTTGACCGTTGATGATCCATTCATCTCCGTCATCGACGGCAGATGTCTTTAAAGATGCAAGGTCGCTGCCTGAGTTTGGCTCGCTCATGCCGATGCACCATGTTGTCTCGCCAGCAAGAATGCCAGGCAAGAACTGTTCTTGTTGTTCCTTCGTGCCGTACTGAATGAGTGCTGGGCCCATCTGACGATCGCCGAACCAGCTGGCTGCAATCGGTGCGCCGGCTTTGATCATTTCTTCACCAACAATGAGGCGATCAATGGCTGGGCGTCCGCCGCCGCCGAACTCTTTGGGCCAGATCATTCCGAGGTAGCCCTTTGCGGATAATTCTTTTGAGAACTCTTTGGAGTAACCGTTCATCCAGGTGACGTTGTGGCGTCCATATTTGCGCACGCCTTCTGCTGCAAATTCGGCTGCCTCGCGGCGCAGCTCAATCTGTTCGGGGGTCCATACGAAATCCATATCAGTACTGATGGTAGGGGGCGTACTGGCGCCCTGCGCTATTGTGTACAAGTCAAATACAAGTGACTCTTGGCGCCCCATTTTTGGGGCTTGCTGAGCAATTGAAAGGGTGCCCCCATGGCGAAGATCAAGGTTGACAATCCAGTCGTTGAACTCGACGGCGACGAGATGACTCGCATCATCTGGCAGTTCATTAAAGAGCGCCTCATTCTCCCGTACCTCGACATCGAACTTGAGTACTACGACCTCGGCATGGAGAACCGCGACGCGACTGATGACCAAGTCACCATCGATTCGGCGCAGGCGATCCTGAAGCATGGCGTTGGTGTCAAGTGCGCGACGATTACCCCCGACGAGGCTCGTGTTGAAGAGTTCGGTTTGAAGAAGATGTGGAAGTCGCCGAACGGCACAATCCGCAACATCCTCGGTGGTGTTGTGTTCCGTGAGCCAATTATCTGCAACAACATTCCAAAGCTTGTTCCAGGTTGGACAAAGCCCATCGTGATCGGTCGTCACGCACATGGTGACCAGTACAAGGCAACCGACTTCAAGGTTCCTGGTGAAGGCACCGTCACAATGACATTCCAGCCCAAAGATGGCAGCGAGCCAATGGAATTCACCGTCGCTAACTACGGCCCTGACGGTGGCGTTGCAATGGGTATGTACAACTTCAATGACAGCATCCGCGACTTCGCACGTGCTTCGTTCCGTTACGGACTCTCCCGCAACTACCCCGTGTACATGAGCACGAAGAACACCATCCTCAAGGCATACGACGGCCAGTTCAAGGACTTGTTTGAAGAAGTCTTCAACAATGAGTTCAAGGCTGACTTCGACAAGGCCGGCCTCACATACGAGCACCGTCTCATCGACGACATGGTCGCAAGCGCCATGAAGTGGGAGGGCGGCTACGTCTGGGCATGTAAGAACTATGACGGCGACGTTCAGTCCGACACTGTTGCGCAGGGCTTCGGCTCACTTGGTCTCATGACATCAGTTCTGATGACGCCAGATGGCAAGACGGTGGAAGCAGAAGCTGCACACGGCACTGTCACACGTCACTACCGTGAGCACCAGAAGGGCAACAAGACCTCTACCAACCCCATCGCGTCTGTGTATGCATGGACCGGTGGTCTTAAGCACCGCGGCAAGTTGGATAACAACGCAGCACTCATCAAGTTCGCTGAAGATCTCGAAGCCGTCTGTGTTGAGAGTGTTGAAGCTGGCGAGATGACAAAGGACTTGGCGCTTCTTATCTCCAAGGAACAGCCATGGTTGACCACCGAGGAATACCTCGCAGCACTTGACCGTCGCCTCCAAGCAAAGATGGCATAACCCAATGAAGGCCATCGTTCTCCGCGAGCACGGTGGGCCAGAAGTTCTGCAATTCGAGGATGTCCCTTCGCCAGTTTTTGGCGCAGAGGACATCCTCGTTTCAGTTGCAGCAACGGCCCTCAATCGTGCAGATCTTCTACAGCGCATGGGGTTTTACCCCAATCCATTCCCCAGTGGTCCAGAGATTCCCGGATTGGAATTTGCGGGAACTGTGAAAGCGGTGGGCGAGCGCGTTACCTCTTGGAAAGTGGGTGACAAAGTGATGGGTGTCGTCAGTGGTGGCGCCTATGCAGAAGAACTCGTGCTTCATGAGCGCCAAGCAATGGCAGTGCCTGCAGGAATGTCTTTGCATGATGCCGCTGCAATTCCCGAAGTATTCATCACTGCGTGGGATGCATTAGTGGTGCAGGGTGGGCTCACCTCAGGCCGTTGGGCATTGGTGCATGCCGGAGCTTCTGGCGTCGGCTCTGCCGGTATTCAGATTGCGAAAGCCATTGGTGCACGCATCATCGTGACGTGTTCTGCCGGCAAAGTTCAGTCTTGTAGAGATCTTGGTGCTGATGTCGTTGTTGATTACGGTTCACAAGATTTTGTGGAAGAAGTGCAGAAGGCAACGGGCGGTCAAGGCGTCGATGTCATCCTTGACGTCATCGGTGGCGACTACGTGGAACGCAATGTCGCATCGCTCGCTGTGAAGGGCCACATCATTCAGGTGGGTGTCATGGCAGGAAAGCCAGTGCCATTTAACGTCGGTGCACTTCTTGCGAAGCGTGCCGGCATCACGGGCACAACGTTGCGCGCTCGTCCGCTCGACGAAAAGATTGCGATTACGCAGCGTTTCGCTGCTGAGATGCTGCCGTTGTTTGATACCGGTGCACTCAAGCCGGTGATTGACTCCGTCTATCCCATCGCAGATATTGCGAAGGGTCAGGAGTACATGGCTTCAAACGGCAATGTCGGAAAGATTG
>JBEDFA010000028.1:0-5455 GCA_041175365.1 Actinomycetota bacterium
GGGTTGGTGATGGCTTGACGCTTGGCGACTTCGCCCACAAGAACTTCTCCGGTCTTGGAGAAAGCAACGATGGATGGGGTGGTGCGAGCACCTTCAGCATTGGGGATAACAACGCGTTCGCCTGCTTCAAGAACAGAAACGACTGAGTTGGTGGTTCCGAGGTCGATACCGACTGCTTTTGCCATTGGGGGTCTCCTTCAATCGAAGAGGTTGGGATTAGCAGTCATGATAAGGGAGTGCTAATTCCGATTGCAACCAATGTGACAGGAAACTTGATACGGGTACGCTCAACTTTGCGCAGGCCCTTTCAGCATTTAGTCTGACGGAATGGGTTCCCCCGCCATTAACTCCGCCGCCGCCCCCCTCGTGCTCGCCATCCTTGATGGCGTTGGCTTAGAGGACCACACCGCCGACAATGCCGTGACCGGTGCGACCGCTCCTTTCCTCCATGCAGCCATCGATGGCCATGTGGGCGACAAGCCTGTGGTGTCCCTCCCTATTCGCGCGCACGGAGTAGCCGTGGGCCTCCCCACCGATGCAGATATGGGCAACTCTGAGGTGGGCCACAACATCATGGGCGCCGGTCGCATCTTCGACCAGGGAGCCAAACAAGTTGAAGAGGCCTTCCGCACCGGGGATATCTGGGGCGAGGCCTGGCAAATGGTCACCGCACGTAAGGACCACCAGATTCATTTCGTTGGTCTGTTGTCAGACGGCAATGTCCACTCCCATATCCGCCATCTGAAGACGCTGGTCCATCGGGCAGCCGAAGATGGGGCTCAAAAGATCGTGATTCACCCTTTGTTTGATGGTCGCGATGTCATCGACGGCACGGCGGAGGCATATCTCGCCGACCTTGAG
This sequence comes from Actinomycetota bacterium, assembly GCA_041175365.1. Classification (GTDB taxonomy): domain Bacteria; phylum Actinomycetota; class Acidimicrobiia; order Acidimicrobiales; family Ilumatobacteraceae; genus UBA2093. The sequence goes on from JBEDFA010000028.1 coordinate 862, forward strand.
GCAGACCTTGCAGAGGTCTCTGCACAGCACCAATGCACTGCGGTTGTTGGTTCTGGTGGCGGTCGCATGATCGTGACCATGGACCGATATGAAGCCGACTGGACCATCGTCGAAAATGGCTGGAAGGCCCATGCCGAAGGTTCTGCACGACCATTCACATCAGCGGCCGAGGCGCTGGCCACATTGCGCGCGGAGGATGCGGGAGTCAGCGATCAGTACTTGCCCCCGTTCACCGTCGTAGACGATGCGGGTTCTCCCATCGGAGCCATGCAAGACGATGACGCAATTGTCATCTTCAATTTCCGTGGCGACCGCGTCGTGGAGATTTATCGCGCATTGACCGAAGAGCCCTTCACTGCCTTTACACGTGGAGCTTTGCCAAAGAATCTGCTTGTGGTGGGTATGACGTTGTACGACGGCGACATGGGTATTCCTGCACATTTCCTTGTGCCACCCACACGCGTAACAGGAACAGTGTCTGAACTAGTTGCAGCAGCAGGCTTCGCACAATACGCAGTTGCTGAAACACAAAAGTTTGGACACGTCACGTACTTCTGGAACGGCAATCGTTCCGAAAAGTTCAATGATCAATTAGAGACATGGGTTGAGATTCCTTCCGACAAAGTGTCCTTTGACAAGTTGCCAAAGATGAAGGCAAAAGAAACTGGCGACGCTGTCGTCGACGCAGTGAAAAGTGGCAAATACCCCTTTATTCGTTGCAATTTTGCGGGTGGTGACATGGTGGGACACACCGGCGACATCCCCGCTTCCATCATCGCCGTTGAAGCAATTGACGAAGCGTTGATTCGTGTGAACGATGCAGTACGTGCAGCAGGCGGAACACTTTTGATTACTGCTGACCACGGCAACTGTGAAGTGTTGGTGGAGCGCGACAAGAACGGTGCACCAATGTTCGACGCTCACGGTGTTGCAGTTCCGAAGAAGTCGCACACGTTGTCGCCCGTACCGTTTATCGCAATTGACTACGCGAATCGAACGGTCACATCCGCTGGTGTCACTGATGCAGGCATCTCGAATATCGCTGCAACGATTCTCACTTTGTTGGGCCAGCCAGTCCCTGGTGACTATCGCCCCGCACTCGTCGCCGTTTCATAACGATTGTCCCGACTCTGAAAGACCCCTCGGTCTCGCGTCACATGTGACGACTCCAACAGAATCGTTTCGGCTCCAGTGGAAAAGTGACCCTCAGCAAGTGATTACACTTATGCACATGGCAAGCACAAAGTCCACCGTTGACCACCTTCGCAACATCGCACTCTTCTCCGAGTGCTCCTCTAAGGAACTCTCCCTTGTTGTGAAGAGCTCCACCGAGCGCGAGCTCAAGGCAGGCACGGTCATCATGGACCAGGGTCAGACCGGCCGCGAGGCCTACGTCATCCTTGAAGGTTCTGCCACCGTGAAGCGCAACGGCAAGAAGATCGCCACTGTGAAGTCCGGTGCTGTGATTGGCGAATTGTCGCTTCTCGACCAGGGTCCACGCACCGCTGCCGTGATCGCCGATTCCGACGTCCGTTTGCTGGTTATTTCCGAGCGTGCGCTCAAGGGCGCCATTGACAACATCCCTGCGATCTCTCGCAAGTTGCTCAAGGCCCTCGCCACCCGCGTTCGCGAGCTCGACCGCGCTCACTTCGGCTGATTTTCAGACCGATTTTTTTGGGGTGAATTGCCCCTTTATCCACAACTGGGGTCGGCTCTAAGACCCTTATGGCACTAGCGTTGTCTCCGTTATGAGCACGAACGCAGCACCCGCCGCCGAGAAGACGCCAAAGCGCTTCCGTCCGTACCAATTGTCGATCGCCTTGGGCATCGGCATGGGTACGTTCACCTTGGTTTCGGGAATCATCCCCCAATTCACGCACTGGCATAACGAGTCCTCAAAGACTCGCGAAGTGTTTGTTGGAATTCCTGGCCCCATCAAGGTGGCCTTCTACACAGTTCTTCCTGTGATGTTGATCTGGGGCGCCTTCCGCTTCGCAGATCGCATTCGCAACTGGGAGCGTGGTGCACCGGATCGTCGCAAGACCACCGCGAAGAATGCAAAGCGTCGCCTTGCGGACTATCGCGCCGGTGTCTACATGCGCACATTGCTTCGCGATGGTGCTGCAGGAATGATGCACTCGCTCATCTACTTCGGTTTCCTGATTTTGTTGGGCGTCACTACTGCGCTTGAACTCGATCACCAGTTGCCAGAAGCACTCAAGTTCCTTCACGGCACCACATACCAGGCTTATGTCTTCGTGGGTGATGCTGCAGGCGTCATGTTCACTGCTGGTGTTGTGTGGGCAATTGTTCGTCGCTACATCCAGCAGCCATACCGCATTCGCATCAAGACAAAGGCCGAACACGGTTACATCCTTGGTGTCTTGTTGGCAATCGGTCTCACCGGTTTTGGTGCTGAAATGTTCCGCATTGCTGCTCATCCAGTCGGTGGCGCAGGCTCGAACTACGAAGCATGGTCGTTCATTGGTTACCCATTGTCGAAGCTTGTTGATGGTCTCGCACTCGGAACCATCGAGAACTGGCACCAGGTCATGTGGGTTTCACACGTCCTTGCATTCATCGCATTCCTTGCGTTGTTGCCCATCACGATGTTGCGCCACATGTTCACATCGCCACTCAACATGTACCTGAAGGACCGCGATCGTCCAAAGGGCGCAATGCGTGCGATGCCAAACCTCACCGAGACATCACTCGAGACTTTTGGTGCTGCAGTTGTCGAAGACTTCACGTGGAAGCAGTTGCTCGACACCGACGCATGCACCATGTGCGGTCGTTGCACCAGCGTGTGCCCTGCACATGCAACAGGCAAGCCACTCGACCCACGCGAAATCGTGTTGAAGACTGGTGAAGTCATGGCAGCAACAGCTGCACACGCACCAGGCGGAATGGTGTCGCCACCATTGTCTGTTGATTCTGAAATCAAGATCGGTGCTAACTCACTCTTCGAGCGCATCAGCGCAGAAGAAGTGTGGTCATGCACCACCTGTAAGGCATGCGACGAAATCTGTCCGGTCAACATTGAAATTCTCGACAAGATCCTCGACATGCGTCGTTACTTGTCACTCATGGAAAGCAACTTCCCTGCAGAGTTGGGTAACGCCTACCGCGCAATGGAAAACCAGGGCAACCCATGGGGCATGAACCAGGATGACCGCGCTGATTGGGCGAAGGACCTCAACGTTGAAGTTGTTGATCCAGGCGCTGCATTCAACCACGAGTACCTCTACTGGGTTGGTTGCGCAGGTTCGTTCGATGACAAGAACAAGAAGGTGACACAAGCAATGGCCAAGCTCCTCGAGCGTGCCGATGTTGATGTTGCAATTCTCGGACCAAGCGAAATGTGCACAGGTGACTCTGCACGTCGTTCCGGTAACGAGTACTTGTTCCAGATGCTTGCATTGCCCAACATTGAAATGATGAATGGCATGGGCGTGAAGAAGATCATCACGCAGTGCCCACACTGTTTCAACACGTTGAAGAACGAGTACCCACAGTTGGGTGGCAACTACGAAGTTGTTCACCACAGTGAGTTCCTCGAGCACCTCATCGACACCGGCAAGTTGGATATGCGTAACGCTTCTCTCGAAGACCGCATCGTGTATCACGACTCTTGCTACCTCGGTCGTCACAACGACGTCTACATGGCACCACGCAAGGTTGTTGGTTCCATCAAGGGCTTGCAGATTGTTGAAATGCCACGTAACGGCACCAAGGGAATGTGCTGCGGCGCAGGTGGTGCTCGCATGTGGATGGAAGAGTCCATCGGTGTCAAAGTCAACGACGAGCGTGCACAAGAAGCAATCAGCACTGGTGCTGGTCGCGTCGCAACTGCATGTCCGTTCTGCTACATCATGTTGGACGACGGCGTGAAGGCTGCCGGTGCTGAAGAGGATCAAGTGAAGGTGGCAGACATTGCTATTCACGTCCTTGAAGCATTGGAAAATGGCGAGAAGGCAATGTCCGGTCAGGACGCACCTCTTGCTGGCTCCGTCGGCGAATAGCTAGTTCATACAAAAGGGCGTCGGTGCTTCGGCACCGGCGCCCTTTGTGTTTCTACATGTACTTTTTAGCGAGGGAATTAACCGATTTCCACGCTGTGTAAGTCCGAACCCACAGTGAGGTGACCGGTGTAGCCACCTGCCCGCACATCGGCCTCAAAACGTTGCGCATCTTTTTCCGTTGCCGGAGATGGAATGAGATGTGTGAGCAACAGATGTTTGATGTTGTACTTCTGTGCGAATTCACCCAGGACAATGGAGTCGGAGTGATAGTCAAAGATGTTTTCAAATGGAGTTCCCTTTGAGAACTTTGACAAAGCCTGTGTGCGACATGCTTCATGAACTAACAAATCACTATCTGCCGCCATTGAGAACACTTCGTCGCATACGCGAGTATCTCCGGAAATCACAATCGAGCCATCTGGTGTTGTGATGCGATAAGCCACCGCGCCTTCTACGGGTTCATGGTGCACCAACACTGCTTCAACCACAACTGCACCATCATCACTGCGCCACACTTCCGTCGGCGTTGCTTGCGGTGCAAAAGGAACCGCATCAATCTTTAAATCTTCAGC
>JBEDFA010000029.1:0-21540 GCA_041175365.1 Actinomycetota bacterium
GGTCTTGGTGATCTTGCAAAGCGTGATGGATATGTCGAGCGTCAAGTGAAGCGTTGGTCAACGCAATGGCAGAATTCAAAAACTCGCGACTTGCCAGCTGTTGACGAAGTTGCAACTTTGCTGGGGAACAACATTCCACTTCAGCAAGGCGTGTCGATTGCCCACGGTGACTACCGCTTCGGCAACTGTCTGACAGATGTGGACAATGGACGAATCGCAGCAGTGCTTGATTGGGAACTGTGCACTTTGGGTGATCCGCTCGCAGACCTCGGGTATGTGGGTATCTATTGGACAGACCCAGGGATGCCAAACATGCGTGGCACCGACCCATCGGGCATCGAAGGTTTCCCAACGTTTGATCACTTAGTAGAGCGGTACGCACAACGCACAGGGCGTGATTGTTCCAACATTGGCTATTACAAAGCATTCGCCAGTTTCCGTCTTGCGGTGATTTGTGAAGGTGTCTATGCGCGCTACCTACATGGCGCGATGGGTGATCAACAGATCGATCTTGAGCCAATGAAGCTCACCGTAGAGACACTCGCTGAGTCTGCTCTGACTGCAATTAAGGGTTAAGAGTGATGGCACTTTCTGGTTGGGACAAGAGTTCGTTTACAGCAGCGACGTTGACCCGCGACACGTATCGAAAAGGCAGTGGCCCTGTCGTCATCGTTGTACATGAGATTCCTGGGATTACTCCAGCGGTTGAACGTTTCGCAAACGATGTCGTTGATGCTGGTTTCACTGTGGTGATGCCGAACCTAGTTGGTACTGCTGGACAAGATGTTTCTGGAAAGTACGTTGCTTCCTCCATGTTGAAAGTGTGTATCTCGAAAGAGTTCACGAACATGGCTTTACAGAAAACGTCGCCCATCATTTCTTGGTTACGTGCACTTGCTCGTTCTCTTCATTCCGAAGTGGGTGGCAAGGGCGTTGGTGCTGTTGGCATGTGCTTCTCCGGAGGTTTCGCTCTCGGCATGATGGTGGACGACATCATGATTGCTCCGGTGTTGTCGCAACCGTCGATGCCATTCAGCGTCGGCAAAGCACGAGGTGCAGATCTCAACTTGTCTCCAGATGATGCACTGGTGGTTGCGCAACGTGCGGCTGATGGTTGCCAAGTGCTCGGTTTGCGTTTTGACAAAGACAAGCTTGTCGGAAACAGATTTGATTCACTTCGTGAACTCCTCGGCGATGCTTTCATTGCTATCGAATTGCCATCACAATCCCCGAAAGATCACAGCGTGCTCACGGAACAGCGTGACGAAGCAAGCGTTCAGCGTGTTCTTGACTTCTTCTCAGAAAAACTGAAGTAGTCGCGACTAGCGCGGACCACCGTCAACATTGAGCAACATTCCCGTTGTGTAACTGCTGGCATCACTTGCCAGATACAGCGCAGCGCCAACAATTTCGTGGGGCTGTCCACCGCGTTGCAACGAATATGCAGTTTTTGCACGTGCATTGAACTGATCCATATCCCACGCTTTTGAAATGTCCGTGAGGAATGGACCAGGAACAATGCAATTGACGCGAACGTGTGGGCCGTATGTTCGCGCCAATCCCACCGTCAAAGTATTGATGGCAGCTTTAGCCGCACCATAGATCACTTCATTAGGGGATGGACGTTGGCTGGAAGTTGATGAGACATTGATGATTGCTCCACCGTGAATCACTCCATCGGCATCGGGCGAAGACATATGTGTGCCCATCAACGTTGACAATCGAAACGGGCCTTTGAGATTGACACCAAGAACTTTGTCGTAGAGATCTTCGGTGACATCGACGAGAGATGAATACAAGGGAGACATGCCGGCGTTGTTCACCAAGATGTCGATACGTCCGAACTCTGCAATCGCTATTTCAGCAAGTCGACCGGCATCATCCCATGACGCGGCGTGGTAGCCGACTACAAGTGCGCGAACTCCTCGCGCGCGTACCTCTTCAGCAACGACTTCACAGTTCTCCACTTTGCGACTTGCAATCACAACATTCGCGCCATGCTCAGCAAACCCCAATGCCATCTCGCGACCTAATCCACGACTGCCGCCAGTGATGATTGCGGTTCGTCCTTCAAGTGAGAACAAGTCTTTCGATGTCATGAGGAGACCTTTGCTGTGTAGTCAGGATGGCTGAATGATGAAACCATACGCTCAATATCTGCGCCGGTTGACAGGAAGAGGTGGCGCGCAAGAAGTCCTTTGGCAGCCTTTGCGTTGTGCCCGCCGACGATGCCACCGCTGCGCGAGACGAGATCCACACGAATGAGTGTGGGAACAAGAGACCAATCAAACGCCGCACGATGTTCCTGTGGAAGCAGGTCGATGACAGGTGTCTTCTTTGTGTGTTTCAGAAGTGCCTCAGTGAGGTCGTCGCGCCACCACGTTGATATCAATCCGAACGGGGCAAGGCGTGCGCCCATCTTGAGCCGGTAATCAGGCAGGGGGTCGTCGGCGCGGACTAAGCCTGCGACACCAGAAGGGACGATGATCCGCTTGGTCGCACTGGTGCGGTCAGGGGCTGAAAAGGAATTGAGGTCGAGGTGATCCCAGACCACGCCGGTGTAGCGCTGCCAGGCGGGGAGGGTGGGCGCTCCGACCAAGGCTCGGTTGGCCTGTTGGGCTCGGGCAAGGAGGTCGCCCTTCACGCCCAACATCTTGGCGTCTCCGCCTTTGGCTTGCGAGAGTGACTGGGCAACTTCAGTCCGGAATGTCCCCAGGGCAGGGCCAAATGCCCCCGAATTCACTGCGAATTTCTTGCGCGAATTCCCTCCGACGGCCTTGCCCTCAGATGGTGGAAGTAGCACAAAAAAAGGATGTGGTCCCATGGTGAATTTTCCTCTCCTCCGTCCTACGCTATGCACATGCGAGTACACGTAGATCCATCCAAGTGCCAGGGCCACAACCGCTGCTATGCGTTGGCCCCCGAATTGTTCGACGTTGACGATCTCGGCAATGCGTTCGAATTGAACGACGGCGTTGTACCTGCCGGTCTTGAAGACAAGGCACGTCTTGCTGTTGCTAACTGCCCTGAATTCGCAATCACCATCGAGGATTAAGAACATGACTGACACCATCTACGGACCAGTGACCGATTGGGCGACAGACTTCGACCACGGCGCACCTGAGTACAACAACAACATCCACCAGATTTGGGATGACCTCAAGGCTGCTGGTTGCCCCATCGCCCACACAGAGCGTTACGGCGGTGTGTGGTTGCCTCTCACTCACGATCTTGTGAAAGAGATTGCATACGATCCTTCACGTTTCTCCAGCCTCACTCCTGTTGTTCAGCAGTTGAAGCCAAGCGAAGTGTTGAAGGAAGATCCCGAAGCATTGGGCGCACCAATCGGACCAGTGCCACCAATTTCTTCTGACCCTCCATTCCACGCAGACGCACGTCGCATTTTGTTGCCAGCGTTCTCACCAAAGGTGATTGATCCATGGCGCAAAGAAGTCGAAGAGATTTGCAACAAGCTCATTGATGACATGGGCGATGCAGACGTCATCGACGCGGCAGTGCAGTACACGCAGCACATTCCAGTTCTCGTTGTTGCACAGATGGTTGGCTTGCCATTGTCAGACGCAGACCGTTTCCGCGGTTGGGTCGACATGGTCCTTGGCGGCATCGGTGCAGAACGCAGCGAAGAGCGCCTTGCGCAGTTCATGGCCATGGATGAATACCTCACCAAGCACATCGAAGATCACATCGAGAACCCGCGTGATGATCTCACGAGCTACTTGATCAACTCAGAGATCTTCGGACAAAAGTTGTCTCCTCGCCACGTGTTCGGAACTATTTTGTTGCTCATCATCGCTGGCATCGACACCACGTGGAGCGGTATCGGTTCATCGTTGTGGCACCTCGCGTCGAACCCCATTGACCGCCGTCGTCTCGTTGAGAACCCCGGCAAGATCCCAATGGCAGTTGAAGAATTCCTTCGTGCCTACGCTCCTGTCACGATGGCCCGCATGGTCACCGACGACATGGAATTCCATGGTGTGCAGATGAAGAAAGAAGACCGCGTTCTTCTTCCTTTCCCTGCAGCAAACCGCGACGAGAAGCAGTTCGCTAATCCAGCAGTTGTTGACATCGAGCGCGAAGAGAATCGCCATGCCGCTTTCGGTCTTGGTATTCACCGTTGCATCGGTTCAAACCTTGCTCGTTTGGAAATGAACGTTGCTATCGAGGTCTTCCTCAAGCGTTTCCCTGACTTTGAGTTGGATACGACTGAGCAAGTCACCTGGAGCACCGGCCAAGTTCGTGGACCACGTAACTTGCCGTTCCGTATCAACGCACGCGCATAACCGTCAGCCTTTTCGGCTCACGACACAACCCGCACCTACACTGGCGGAGCCATGTCTGAGTTCAATAACGCCTCCGCAGGGGCCAGCATTCCGCTGAACCCCGATCAAGAAGAGGCGGTGTATCACCCAGGTGGACCATTGCTGGTCGTCGCTGGCGCAGGCTCCGGTAAAACCCGCGTGCTCACGCAGCGCATTGCATGGCTGATCTCGAAGGGCATTCACCCGCAAGAGATCTTGGCCATTACGTTTACTAACAAGGCTGCTGAAGAGATGCGTGACCGTGTTGCCGATCTCGTCGGACCGGTTGCGAAAACAATGTGGGTCACCACGTTCCACAAAACATGTGTGCGCATCTTGCGTCAGCATGCAGAACTCATTGGTTACCCCAAGCAATTCACGATTTACGATTCGCAAGATTCAAAGCGTCTCATCGGATACGTGATTCGCGATATGGGTCTTGATGTCAAGAAGTACCCAGCTGGTGCAGCGCAATCGCGAATCAGTTTGTGGAAGAACGAACTCGTGACAACGGCTCGCGCACACGATGGTGCCGAACACATCATCATGCGTCGCCATGCAGAGATCTATACCGAGTACCAACTACGTCTCAAGCGTGCTGGTGCAATGGATTTTGATGACCTTTTGGTCAACGTTGTTCGTCTCTTCGAAGAGCACCCTGAAATTCTTCGTATGTATCAAGAGCGCTTCAAGCACATCTTGATTGACGAATACCAAGACACCAACCAAGCACAGAACCGCATTGTGTTGTTGCTGGGGGAACTCAACAAGAACGTGTGCGTGGTGGGCGACAGCGACCAAAGCATCTACAAGTTCCGTGGTGCAGACATGCGCAACATTGACCAGTTCGAAAGTGCGTTTGGCGAGGCAACAGTTGTTGTTCTTGCGCAGAACTATCGCAGCACGCAAACGATTCTTTCTGCAGCAAATGCTGTGATTTCGCAGAACGTTGGTCGTCGTCCCAAAGACTTGTGGACATCAGCAGGACAAGGCGATCGCATCGTTCGATACTTCGCAGAAGACGAATATGACGAGTCATCCTGGGTGGCGAAGACTGCGAAGGAAACTCACGAAACCGATGGTCGTTCTTGGGGTGACATCGCAATCATGTATCGCACCAATGCGCAAAGCCGCGCAATGGAAGAAGCGTTCATGCGTTACAGCATTCCGTACAAAGTTGTAGGCGGAACCAAGTTCTACGACCGTCGTGAAATCAAAGACGCCATTGCGTATTTGAAAGCTGGTGCAAATCCGCTTGATGAGATCAGTATTAAGCGTGTTCTAAATGTTCCCAAGCGTGGCATTGGTGACACCAGCATCGGCAAGCTTGATGCGTTTGCAGCAGCTCAAGGTGTTTCCTTTGTTGAAGCAATGCGTCGCGCAGGCGAAGCAGGCGTCAGTGGATCAGCAAGCAAAGGAATCACCTCGTTTGTCACGCTCATCGACATGATGAATGCAGCATTGGCTGACGGTCCATCGGCGCTGATTGAAATCGCAATGAATAACAGCGGTTATCTCAACGATCTTGAAAATGAAGATTCTGTGGAAGCCGCAGGTCGACTTGAAAACATTGAAGAACTCATTGGTTCTGCTGCGGAATACACACAAGTCGAAGAGTTTCTCGAACAGGTTGCTTTAGTAGCCGATACTGATGACCTCGACAACGAAAATCACATCGTGTTGATGACGTTGCACTCCGCAAAGGGGCTGGAGTATCCAGTGGTGTTCTTGGTGGGCTGCGAAGAAGGAATCTTCCCGCATAGCCGTGCACTCAATGACCCCACGGAACTCGAAGAAGAACGTCGACTTGCATATGTGGGTCTCACACGCGCTCGCGAAAAGTTGTTTGTCTCTCATGCGTGGCATCGCATGTTGTTCGGACAGTCGTCATACAACCCGCCATCACGATTCTTGTCAGAGATTCCTGAAGAGCTGTTCGACCGTCAGGGCAATGTTGATTCCGGCACCGATCACTCACGTGTCTATGGCCGTTCATCGTCCACCAGTTGGGATGACGACTTGCCGTCGTATCGCCGTCGTGATGAAGAACCAGCTGGCCGCACTTACGGAGCCCGTCGTGCAGAGCGCGCGGTCCGTGCGCCGTCCGAGCCGCGCAACACAGATCATCTGGTTGACCTCAAAGTCGGTGACGATGTCGAGCACGCAGTGTTTGGCGAAGGTGTTGTGATCGAAATCAAGGGCACCGGCGACAAAGCCGAAGTGGCAGTGCGCTTCCGTGATCGCGGTACAAAGCACTTGGCTCTTGCCTGGGCCCCTCTGAAAAAGCTCTGACAAATCCCATCGGGGGTTGCTCGGGTAGTAGAAATAGAGCCATGAAGGCAGCCATCCTTATCGAGAGTTTCACGGGCAACACTTGGAAGGCAGGCGAGCGCATCGCTGCCAACCTCCAGCAAGAGAACTGGTCCATCACCGGCATTTCCCCTGTGAGGGACCCGAATCATGCGTCCATCCAGGAAGCTGACATGGTCATCGTGGGTACCTGGGTGCACGGACTCTTCGTTGTGGGGCAGTCGCCGTGGGGCATTGACGGTCTTCGTGCATTGCCAGCCATGGCGGGCAAGAAGGCTGCAGCATTCTGCACATTCGCTCTCAACCCAGGCGGATCACTTGATGTGATGACGCGTGAACTCGAGTACCGCGGAGCAGAAGTGATCGGCGGCCTTGCATTGCATCGCAGCAAACTTGCGGCGCATGCAGAAGAATTTGCGATTCGTCTCACTGACTCTGTCGCCAGTAAGTAATAAAAACCCTGTATTTACGGGGCTGTTGTGGTCGTTGCGCTAATGCCGCGAAGGTCGATGTAGAGAGTCTTTCGATTCTCAACGATCGGGCGCACGTTGGCCGGCTTCGCTAATTCGTCGATCTGAAGAGTTCGACCATTGCAATCGGTGAAAGTGCGTGTCCCTGGCTCATGAGTAACCAAACAGCGGAAGTCCAGGTCTTCGGGGTATCCGTAATAGACCCTCCAGCCCTTGGCGTTGTCCGTGCCGGTGTGGTCAAGGACGATCGAGCGCACGCCGTCAGGGCTCTTGAGGTCGGGGAAGAGGAGGGGGCCGTCTTTGGCAACTGCCTTGGCCATGGACTCCACTTTGCCGACTTCAAAGACTTTGTTGGCAACGCTGGAGGTGGGGGTGGCACGGTTGTTGATGACCGTGGCAACGACCCAAAGCCCTGCAAAGAACAGGATAAAGAAGGCAATTCCGCCCAGGACGGGCACTAATGCTCGGGCCAGGGGGGTTCGAAGGCGTGGAGTTCGCATACCCCCCATTGTGGCGGGTTGGTACGGCAACACCTGTTCGGCGTAGGGTTTCCTTTCTGTGAAGCGCCCCTACCGAGTTGTTGTCGCCAAGCCTGGTCTCGATGGCCATGACCGTGGCGCGAAAACCATTACACGTGCATTGCGTGACCATGGTTTTGAAGTCATCTATACAGGTCTGCACCAGACCCCTGAACAGATCGCTGAGACCGTTCTGCAAGAGGATGCCGACGCTGTCGGTCTCTCACTCTTGTCCGGTGCTCACAACACATTGTTCCCTCGAACAATGGAAGAACTTCGCAACCGCGACATGGGCGAAGTGCTCGTGTTCGGCGGTGGCGTTATCCCCGATGCAGATGCGCGCGCACTTCGCGAGCAAGGCGTTGGAAACATCTTCGGCCCAGGTTCTTCATTGAAAGCCATTGCACAATGGCTTGAAGAAGAACTCGATAGCCGCGAATAGAAAGACATGGAGTAACTCATGGACCTTTTTGAGTATCAGGGCAAGCAATACTTCGCCCGCTTCGACATCCCCGTGTCGAAGGGTGACGTTGCTGTCACTGTCGACCAGGCAGTTGCTGCTGCTGACGCTGCTGGATATCCAGTTGTTGTCAAAGCACAGGTGCAAGTGGGTGGACGTGGCAAGGCAGGCGGCATCAAGTTGGCAAACAATGCTGACGAAGTGCGCACGCACGCCGGAAACATCTTGGGTATGGACATCAAGGGCCATGTCGTCAAGCGCGTATGGGTAGAAAACGCCAGCGACATCGCTGAGGAGTACTACGCATCATTCACACTTGACCGAGGTGCAAAGAAGCACCTCCTCATGTTGTCCAAAGAGGGCGGCGTGGAGATCGAAGAAGTTGCTGCATCAAACCCAGCTGCAATTCTCATGTTGCACATTGATCCAGTGGATGGTCTTTCCGCCGCTGGTGCAATGAAGGCAGCAGTCGACGCAAAGATTCCTGAGAAGGCGCAGCAAGGTGTTGCTGACATCTTGGTGAAGCTTTACCGCTGCTTCGTTGAAGGTGACTGCGACCTCGCAGAAATCAACCCACTTATCCTGAAGCCAACCGGCGAAGTGCATGCGCTTGATGCAAAGGTCAGCCTTGATGCAAACGCAGACTTCCGTCACCCAGAGTGGGAAGAGTTCAAGGCAACTGAAGAACTCGATGCACGCGAACAGCTTGCACGTGAAAAGGGCCTTCAGTACATCGGTCTTGATGGCACAGTAGGCATCATCGCTAACGGTGCGGGTCTTGCAATGAGCACCCTCGACGTGGTGAACCAAGTCGGTGGATCTGCTGCAAACTTCCTTGACATTGGCGGCGGCGCAAATGCTGACCTAATGGCAAGTGCACTTGAAGTGATCAACTCCGACAAGGCAGTGAAGAGCATCTTCATCAACATTTTCGGTGGTATCACCCGCGGTGAAGAAGTAGCCAAGGGCATCGTTGAAGCTCTCGGTCGCGTTGAACTTCGCGCACCAATCGTTATTCGACTCGACGGAACCAACGCAGAAGAGGGTCGTTCGATCCTTGCAAACGCCGGTATCCCCGAATCAAAGCTCACCAGCAAGCCAACAATGCTCGAGGCCGCAGAGGCCGCCGTGGCACTCGCGAAGTAAGGACCACAGTCATGGCAATTTTCGTCGATCAAAACACCAAGGTCATCGTCCAAGGTCTCACCGGAGGCCAAGGCAAGTATCACGGTCTTCGTAACAAGGCATACGGCACACAAGTTGTTGCCGGTGTTACACCTGGCAAGGGTGGCACAGATGTCGAAGGCATCCCCGTGTACAACAGCGTTGCGGAAGCAGTGGCAGCAACAGGTGCAACAGCATCTTTCGTAACTGTTCCACCAAAGGCTGCATCTGCTGCAATCTTGGAAGCAGCTGCTGCTGGCATTTCCTTCATCGTGTGCATCACCGAAGGAATTCCTGCACAGGACGAAGCTCGTACCTACAACACACTCGTTCGTGATTTCCCGAACGTGCGTCTTCTTGGTCCGAACTGCCCAGGCATCATCAGCCCGGGTAAGTGCAACATCGGAATCACCGCCGGTGAAATCGCAGAGCTTCCATCAGCAAGCGGTCCAAACGTGGGCATCGTGTCTCGTTCCGGAACGCTCACATACCAGGCTCTCTACGAACTCAAGCAGCGCGGCATCGGCGTATCAACATGTGTTGGTATCGGTGGCGACCCAGTGCCAGGCACATCGTTCATCGATTGCTTGCGTGAATTCCAAAACGATCCTGAGACTCACGCAATCATCATGATTGGTGAAATCGGTGGTTCGGCTGAAGAAGAAGCAGCCGAGTTCATCAAGGCAAACGTGACAAAGCCAATGTCGGCATACATCGCCGGCGTGACTGCACCTGCAGGCAAGAAGATGGGCCACGCGGGCGCCATTGTTTCTGGCGGCAAGGGAACAGCACAGGGCAAGATGGACGCATTGCGTGACGCTGGCGTGAAGGTGGGTCAGAACCCCACTGAAGCCGGTTCACTCATGGCAGAAATCGTCGCTGGACTTCGCTGAGTGCCACGCGCACTTCTTTCCGTCTACGACAAAACCGGCATCGTCGAGTTCGCCTCGGCGTTGCACGCGCTTGGCTGGACCATCCTCTCGAGTGGTGGAACGGCCAAGGCAATTAGTGATGCAGGAATTGCCGTCACCGATGTTGCAGAACTCACGGGTTTAGAGCCAATCCTCGATCACCGCGTGGTCACTTTGCACCCCAAAGTGCATGGCGGAATTCTTGCTGATCGCGACAAGCCGCAACACCTCGATGAACTTGAGCAGCACGGCATAGAAGAAATCGATCTTGTTGTTGTCAACCTGTATCCATTCGGTGCAAAGCCGGGTGTTGAACTAATTGATGTTGGCGGCCCAGCAATGGTGCGCGCTGCAGCAAAGAACTTTGCTCACGTTGGCGTTGTTGTCGATACTGCCGACTACGCCGATGTTCTCGAAATGATTGAAGGCGGATACTTCGGCATCAGTGCTCGTCGTGTTCTTGCGCAAAAAGCTTTCCGCATCACCAGTGCATACGACGCAGCGATTGCTTCGTGGTTGGCGGACGAAAGCCCCGATCGCGCGAGCGCAACTGTGCCACCGATTCTTACTCTTGTTGCAGAACGTGCAGAAGTTTTGCGGTACGGAGAAAACCCACATCAAACGGGCGCGCGTTATCGATTGCCCGGTGTTGAAAGCTGGTGGGATTCCGCGCAGCAATTGAACGGCAAAGAGATGTCGTACCTCAATGTGTATGACACCGAAGCTGCATGGCAGTTGGTGTCTCGTTTTGATCGTCCGGCTGCAGTTGTTGTGAAGCACGCAAACCCATGTGGTGTTGCGCTGGGAGACACTATTTTGCAGGCGTACACGCGCGCACATGAGGCAGACCCTGTCAGTGCATTCGGTGGAATCATCGCTGTCAACGGTGAAGTGAATGCAGAAACCGCATTGGAGATTTCAAAGGTCTTCACTGAGGTTGTGATTGCGCCATCGTTCTCTGCTGACGCCTTAGAGATTCTGAGTGGCAAGGAAAACCTGCGCCTCATTGAAGCCATTGCACCATTCAACGCAATGGCCATCAACGTCCGCTCTATTGATGGCGGACTACTTGTGCAATCAGTCGACGAGGTGGATGAACCACTTGATGATTTCACTGTTGCAACTGATCGCGCGCCAAGCGCTGAGGAGTGGCAAAGCCTGTTGCTTGCGTGGCAAACAGTCGCAGCTACGTGGAGCAATGCAATCGTGTTAGCGAATGGTGATGTTGTTGTCGGTGTTGGCGGTGGACAACCAAATCGTGTTGATGCCGCTCGCATTGCAATCGGTCGTGCAGGGGATTCCGCAAAGGGTTCTGTCGCTGCGAGTGATGCGTTTTTCCCATTCGGCGATACGGTCGAAGAGTTGGCCGCCGCTGGCGTCACTGCCGTTATCCAACCCGGTGGCAGTGTGCGGGATTCTGCATCCATCACGGCGGCCAACACTCATGGCATCGCTATGGTGCTCACCGGAACACGCCACTTCCGCCACTAGACAGCCCGTAGACTGAACAAATGGCACGGATTGGAGACCTTCTTGCAGCGGGACGTACGTTCTCGTTCGAGTTCTCACCTCCGAAATCCGCATCTGGTTCCATGTCACTGGGTCGCACCATTGCCGAACTCGAGCCACTGAAGCCTTCTTTCGTTTCAGTCACGTATGGCGCTGGTGGTTCCACCCGAGAGCACACACGCGACACCGTTTTGTGGGCACAGAAGGAAACGTCTATTCCTTCGATGGCGCATCTCACATGCGTGGGTCATACCCGCTTCGAGATTGAAGCCATCATTAAGACATACGTCGATGCAGGTATTGAGAATGTTCTCGCTCTCGCCGGCGATGCACCGAAAGACCTAGCGGATGCGCGCCCTAGTGACTACGTCTATGCGCTTGATCTCATTGAGCATCTGAAAGAGATTGCAGACCTCTCGATTGGTGTTGCAGCGCATCCTGAAGGGCATCCGCGTTCTCCGGATTTGGCAACAGATCGACGCCATCTTGCAGAGAAGATGCGTGCTGCAGATTTTGCCACTACTCAGTTCTTCTTTGACATTGATCATTACTTGTCATTGGTGAATGATCTCGCTGATCTCGGCGTTACAAAGCCTGTGGTGCCTGGCATCATGCCCGTGACGAACATTGCTCAAGTGGAACGAATGGCAGAATTGTCGGGTGCGGCATTTCCTGCATGGTTACGTGAACGTCTTGAGTCGGGCACCTCGCCAGAAGATGTTCGCCGAATCGGAGTTGAAGCAGCGACAGAACTCAGCGCGAAGTTGTTAGAAGCGGGCGCTCCTGGTTTGCACTTCTACACAATGAATAAGTCCACTGCCACTTTGGAGATCTACGCCCAGCTGGGCCTTCCGGTCGACTGACCTTTTCTCGTCATGAGCTATCAAGGAAACACTTTCGCGCCCAACAGTGGCACGCCATCATCTGGGATGGGGCGTGGTCCAATCGTTCCATACGTGCCGGGTCTTGATGGTCTGCGTGCACTCGCTGTTATTGCAGTGATTACCTACCACGCCAACCGTGAGTGGTTAGGCGGCGGTTTCCTCGGCGTTGAAGTCTTCTTCGTCATTTCGGGTTATCTCATTACGTTGCTGCTCATTGCGGAACGCGAACGCACCGGTGCTGTTTCTCTCGGCAATTTCTGGGTGAGACGTGCACGGCGACTATTGCCGGCACTATTCACATTGCTGGTTGGAACCATTACGTATTGCGCATTGTTTAACCGCGACCGCCTTGGTCGTTTGCGTGGTGACGTAGTCGGCGGTGTGTTCTACGTTTCGAACTGGTTCCAGGTGTGGACCGGTTCTTCTTATACAAGTAACGCAGAGTTTGCACCGCTTCGTCATCTGTGGTCGCTCGCAGTAGAAGAGCAGTTCTACATCATTTGGCCGATTGTGATGTTTGTGTTGCTGCGCAATTTGCGTTCAAAAACTCTTCCTGTGATTGGTCTTTTCTTCACCGCACTCGCGGCCGCTATTGGTGTGTATACCGCGGTGATGTTCCGCACAGGTCCGATTGACTCCATCGAAAAAACACCGAATCAATTCATGAGCTTCTTCGGGCGCGAAGTGTTGCGCACAGATTTCTTGTATCTCGGAACACTTTCACGCGCATCTGGTTTGTTGTTGGGCGCAGCACTTGCAACGGCATGGCGTCCGTGGGCGATTCGTCGAAGCCGTGCCGGTGGCAATGCAAATGGGCTCGACCTTTTGGGCCTTGTAGGTCTTAGTGCACTGGCTTACATGTGTTGGCAGTTCCGCGAAACCGTGGTGACCGAAGCAGGCACTGAGGGCTACGCATTGTTGTATCGCGGTGGTCTGATCCTTGTTGCTCTTGCAACCATGCTGGTGATCGCAACAGTCACGCACCCGCGTTCCCGACTTGGCAAGTACTTCATCGGTTCGCCTCTTCTTGTGTGGGTGGGGAAGCGTTCATACGGTTTGTACTTGTACCACTGGATTGTGTTTCAAGCTTTCCGCAAGAGCGCCGGCATGCCGTTACAGCCACGCGAGTTCGTTGCGTTGATGGCAATCACAGTTGTGCTGACGGAAGCGTCGTACCAGTTCATCGAGACTCCGATTCGCACGGGACGTGCTCTCGCTGCGTATCGCTCGTGGCGTCAACGCAGCGGTGGTGTTCGCGGACCGCTCCCTGTCCTCCTCGCAACGCTTGCCATCGTGCCGGTGTTCTCGGTTGTCAGCATGGCTGGTGCACGTGTCATGCCAGAAGAAGTGGCGGGCAATCTTGATGACAACATCGATTCAGTTGTCACGATTCCTCCAACGACACTTCCCACAGGAACCACCGTACCCATGGTTGTTTCCACGACGATCCCAGTAGCAAAGTTTGATGTTCTGGCCGTGGGGGACTCTGTGATGTTGGGCTCTGCACGCAAGCTCAGTTCCTACGGCATCACCGTGGATGCGGCGAAGAACCGCCAAGTAAGTGCAGGCGCACAAGTGTTGGACTACCGCATGAAAACGGGCGAGCTTGGGAACAATGTGGTCATCCACCTTGGAACCAATGGTCGCACCACCGCTTCAACATTCGACTCTGTCATGAAGCCTTTGGCAAATGTGCAACGCGTCATTGTTCTCACTGTGCGAGTGCCGGGAAGCCCCTATTCGGACAAGAACAACGAGATCATTACTGCGTTGCCATTGAAGTATCCGAACGTGACCATCCTTGATTGGCAGGCTTTGTCGAAGGGGCACAAGGACTGGTTCGCATCCGATGGGATTCACCCGAACTCGTTGGGGCAAGACCAATACGTGGGATTCATCCTGAAGGCCTTGGGTCGCTGATTTCACGGGCGATATTGCCCACTTGTTTCGGTATTGACCCCTGTGCGCGCCTACGCTGAAGGCATGACAACTCCCGTTCGTATTGCCGTCACCGGTGCAGCCGGCCAGATTGGTTACAGCCTCCTTTTCCGTATTGCATCTGGTGCCGTTTTTGGTCCCAACACTCCAGTGATCTTGCAACTCCTCGAAATCACACCAGCACTTGGTGCACTCGAAGGTGTGCGCATGGAACTTGATGACTGTGCCTTCCCATTGCTTGCAGGCGTGGTGTGCACTGACAACGCAGAGACTGCATTCGGTGATGCCGATGCAGCGTTCCTTGTTGGTGCAATGCCTCGTAAAGATGGCATGGAGCGTGGCGATCTTCTCAGCGCAAACGGTGGCATCTTCAAGCCACAGGGCCAAGCACTTGGTGCAGCAGCAAAGAAGGACGTGAAGGTTCTCGTTGTTGGCAACCCAGCAAACACCAACGCAGTGATTGCAATGAATAACGCAAAGGGCCTTGACCCAAGCCGTTTCACCGCAATGACACGCCTTGACCACAACCGTGCATTGACACAGTTGGCAACAAAGGTGGGCAAGTCCGTCACCGACATTAAGAAGATGACGATTTGGGGCAATCACTCCAGTACGCAGTATCCAGACCTTTTCCACTGTGAAGTCAACGGTCAGAATGCAGCAGCACTTGTGAACGATCAGGCATGGATCGAAAATGACTTCATCCCGACCGTTGCAAAGCGTGGCGCCGCAATCATCAAGGCTCGCGGACTCTCTTCTGCAGCATCGGCAGCGAACGCAGCCATCGACCACATGAACTCATGGGCACTCGGAACACCAGAGGGTGACTGGGTGTCGATGGCGATTCCATCCGATGGCAGCTACGGCGTACCAGAGGGCATCATCTCGTCGTTCCCATGTGTCTGCAAGGACGGTAAGTACAGCATTGTTCAGGGTCTCGACATCGACGACTTCAGCCGCGCACGCATCGATGCGTCTGTTGCTGAGTTGGTGGAAGAGCGTGATGAAGTGAAGAAGCTCGGCCTGATCTAATTTCGACTCGTTCGAACGAAAAGGGTCTATCGGGGTCGCCCCGGTAGACCCTTTTCCCATTCTCGGGTCTGAGGTTGCAGACAGGGTGGTGGGGCTGATTTAATACCTGACTAAACCAGTCGGAATTATCAGGAATAGCCCGGACCCATGACAACACCACTTCAGACAACTCAGGCCACCGATGGCCGAGCCCCGTCTTGGGTGAGCGCGCGTCAGCGGGGTCAGGAAGCCCCCAAGGGTCGTATTCCTGGTTGGTTGTACCCCGTGGCAGCAACAGCGTCCGTGCTGGGCCTCTGGTGGGCGCTCACGACTATGGGAATCTGGAGCGAGCTGATCTTGCCGTCCCCGGGCCAGGTGTGGGATGCGCTGGTGCAGTCGGTGACCACTCACAACGGCCAAGAAGGCCTCGGGGGCTACTACCTCTGGCAACACCTGTGGGCAAGTTTGTGGCGCATCATCCGAGGCGTCGCCTGGGCACTGATTGTGGGCGCGCCTCTCGGACTCGCACTGGGGCTCTGGCGCCCATTCGAACGTTTCGCTGGTCCCATCGTTTCGTTCCTGCGCAGTCTTCCACCGCTGGGCTATTTCAGTTTGTTGATCATCTGGTTTGGCATTGACGACACATCAAAGGTTTGGTTGTTGTTCCTTGCAGCATTTGCACCAATTTCGTTGTCAGTCGCAGCGGGTGTTGCATCAACTCGCATTGAGCGTATTAATGCCTCTCTTGTTCTTGGTGCCAACAACGCGCAAGTAGTGCGACATGTTGTATTGCCGTCCGTTGTTCCCGATTTGATTACAGGACTTCGTGTTGCTGTTGGTTTTGCATGGACGACCATCGTTGCTGCTGAAACCTCGAACGGTATTCCAGGTATCGGCGGTCTTGCATGGGCTACCAAGAAAGAACTCCGTAGTGACATTGCAATTTTGTGCGTCATTTTCATCGGAGCAACAGCAGTTCTCCTCGACTTTGGCATTCGTCAATTCGAAAAGAAATACGCCAGCTGGTACGGCCGGTCGTAAAGAAAATCTCACACACCCCTAAGGAAAGAGAAAACAATGAAGAAAAAGACACTTGCCAAAATTGGCGTATTCGCAGCGGCTGCCGCTCTCGCGGTTGTGTCTGCGGCATGCGGTAGCAACAATGACTCCGCAGATGCTGGTGAAGCATCGGGCCTTCCCGACAAGATCGTTATTGGTTACCAAAACATTCCGAACGGTGACCTCATCGTGAAGCACGACGGTCTCTTGGAAGCAGCCTTTGGCGAATCCGTGTCCATCGAATGGAAGTTGTTCGATTCGGGCGGCTCTGTCAATGAAGCAATTCTTGCGGGTGCAATTGACATCGGGCTCGTTGGATCTAGCCCTGCATCGCGCGGCATTTCTAGTGGTATCGAATATCAGATTCCTTGGATCTTCGACGTCATCGGTAAGGCGGAAGCACTTGCAGTGAAGGGTGGAATCAATTCCATCGCTGATCTCAAGGGCAAGACCATCGCAACACCTTTCGCGTCGACGAGCCACTACAGCTTGTTGGCCGCATTGGAAGAAGCTGGCCTTTCCGAGAGCGATGTCAAAGTGATTGACAGCGAACCAGATGCAATTCTTGCTGCATGGCAGCAGGGCGACATCGATGGTGCGTACGTGTGGAACCCAGTCTTGGCAAAGCTCACCGCTGACGGTGGCAAGGTTCTTGTTACTAGCGAAGACTTGTCAAAGAAGGGCAAGACCACATACGACCTCGCAGTGGTGACAACTTCGTTTGCGACCAAGTACCCCGCAGCAGTGCAGACGTGGTTGAACCAGCAGAATGCGGCAATCACGAAGATTCGTGAAGATGCAGATGGTGCAGCGAAGTCCATTGCAGCAGAGCTCAACATTCCAGAGGCAGATGCGAAGCAGCAATTGTCGGAACTCATTTTCCTCAACGCTTCTGAGCAAGCCGGTGCTGAGTATTTGGGTGGCGGACTCGCTCGCAACTTGTTTGCAGCAGCACAGTTCAACCTGAAGCTTGGAAAGATCGAATCAGTCAAGGAAGAGCCTGCATACAACGCAGCAATCTTGACGACGTTCGCTTCTGCGGCGAAGTAGATGACCTCACAGCACGATGTGGGCACGGTCGAGGGAAACCTCGGCCGTGCCATTGCTGTTCATGATGTTGGTCATGAATACATCAGCCAGGCAGGGCCCGTGGTGGCTCTCGAAGGTATCAATCTGACAATTCCTGCCGGCGAGTTCACGGTTCTTCTGGGGCCATCTGGCTGCGGCAAGTCCACACTGTTGGAACTCATTGCAGGGTTGCGAATTCCCACCTCGGGAACACTCACCATTGGTGATGCGCGCATCGTTGGACCGTCACGTCATCGCGGACTTGTCTTTCAGCAATCGTCATCGCTCATGCCGTGGCTCTCGGTGGAAGACAATGTCGCATTGGGGCTCCGCATCAATGGTGTCTCAAAAGAACAACGCAAAGACCGCGTTGCGAAGGAATTGGCGCGTGTTCATCTTTCAGATTTTGCACAACATCGTGTGACTGAACTTTCCGGTGGAATGCAGCAGCGGTGCCAAATTGCACGAGCACTCGCCATTGACCCCGAAGTTCTCCTATTGGACGAACCGTTCGGCGCACTGGATGCATTGACGCGTGAATCTTTGCAAGCTGAGATTCGTCGCATTTGGCAAGAGACAGGCCGCACGTTTGTGTTCGTGACGCACAGCGTAGAAGAAGCAGTGTTGTTGGGGAGTCGTGTTCTTGTGATGAGCCCACGACCAGGACGTATTATTCATGATCAGCAATTAGCATTCGCTCGTTCAAGCGAAGCAATCACGGAAGTGCGTGCAGACCCATTGTTTGTTGAGCAGTGCCACGAGTTACGCGCCATGATCGGCGCGAGTTAATTACCGATATTCGGTGACGCCGCGCACAGCGGCGAATGCAGTGTCGAGCGCTGCAAAGACAGCCACATTGTCCATGATGCTCTGAGGATCACCAGAAATCTTCACAAGCCCTTTCATGAAGACTTCTTGCGCGGGCACCGTTTCAGTTGCAACATCAACCGCTGTTTGCCACGACTGCTCCATGCGCACCTGTTCATCGCTTGCAGGGCCTGGACCAAATTCTGCGACTCCGTCTCCCACCTGCAAGTGGTACACCACAGTTCCTTCAGGGCCATCGGTGACGACTTGTGTGACACCGATGCGATTTGTGCTTGCCAGTTGGGTCAAAGATTCCGATGCAGCAACATTTGCTTGCATTGCTTCCATCCATTCCAAGCTGAGATAACGCATGGCTTCAGTCTGCCGAGTGCTTGGACTTGTTGCGACGGTGATTAATGAATTCCACCACTACAGGAAGAAGTGAGATTGCGACTACTGCGAGTACTGCAATCTCGATGTGATCTTTCACAATGTCGAATTGGCCCAGGTAGTAGCCGAGGAGTGGCAAGCCTGAGCCCCACAGAAGGCCACCGATGATGTTGTAACGAACAAAGGTGCGGTAGTGCATCTTGCCAACGCCAGCAACTACGGGTGCAAATGTGCGCACGATCGGAACGAAGCGAGCGAGGATGATGGTGCGCGCTCCGTACTTGTCAAAGAAGCCTTGCGCCTTCACAACATGCGCTGGGTCAAACAAGCGGGACTTCGGGCGATTGAACAAGGCAGGACCTGCTTTGTTCCCGATGATGTATCCCACTTGGTCACCGATGATTGCCATCGATGTTGCAACAAGCATCACGAGAGGAAGTGAGAGACGCACGTCGGACACTTCTGCTGCGGCACTGCTGGACAAGAAACCAGCGATGAAGAGAAGTGAGTCACCGGGAAGAAAGAAGCCGATGAGAAGACCGGATTCTGCAAAGACAATTGCTCCGAGAAGGAGAAGGCCTCCGCTAGCGAGGAGGTCTTCGGGGTTCAGCAGTGCGAGCATTCAGAGAACGCTAGTGGGGTAATAGCAAAGGCCCCGAGCATCGCTGCCCGGGGCCTTTCACTATTTGGTTGATCAGTTAGCTGAAATGGTGTTGCTCTGGCGGCTGGAGCGGTACACCGAGCCAGCGAGAATTGCTGTTGCAATACCAGCAATGATGAGGCGCTTGGCGTCGTCATTCTGATTAGTAATGATTGCTGGAAGGATCAACAACGACACAAGGTTCATCACCTTGATGAGCGGGTTGAGTGCTGGACCAGCGGTGTCCTTGAATGGGTCACCAACGGTGTCGGCAACAACTGCTGCCTTGTAGGGCTCAGAGCCTTTGCCGCCGTGGTGTCCGTCTTCGATGTACTTCTTGGCGTTGTCCCAGGCACCGCCGCCGGTGCACATGGAAATCGCCACGAACAAGCCGGTGACGATGGTGCCCATCAGCAAACCGCCCAAGGCCGCTGGGCCGAGGATCAGACCGACCAAAATCGGCGCGACCACAGGCAACAAGCTGGGGATCATCATTTCTTTGATGGCCGCTGTGGTCAGCATGTCCACCGCGGTGTCGTACTCGGGCTTGCCGGTTCCGTCCATGATGCCCTTGATCTCCTTGAACTGGCGGCGCACTTCCACCACCACGGCACCGGCGGCGCGGCCCACGGCCTCCATCGCCATCGCGCCAAAGAGGTAGGGAATCAAACCACCGATGAACAAGCCAATGATGACCTTGGGGTCGCTCAAGTCAAAGCTGATGTGCGCACCCAAGCCTTCGAGCTTGTGGGTGTAGTCGGCAAACAGCACCAAGGCAGCCAAACCAGCCGAGCCAATGGCATAACCTTTGGTCACAGCCTTGGTGGTGTTGCCCACCGCGTCCAAGGGGTCGGTGATGTCGCGCACGCTGGCGGGCAACTCGGCCATTTCAGCGATGCCACCGGCGTTGTCGGTGATGGGGCCATACGCGTCCAAAGCGACCACGATACCGGCCATGCTCAGCATGGAGGTGGCCGCGATGGCGATGCCGTACAAGCCGCCCATGTCAAACGCGCTGTAGATGGCCGCGCAGACAAACAGCACGGGCCAAGCGGTGGAGCGCATGGACACGCCCAAGCCCGCAATGATGTTGGTGCCGTGGCCGGTGGTGGATGCTTGTGCGATGTGCTGCACAGGCGCGTACTGGGTGCCGGTGTAGTACTCGGTGATCCAGACCAGCGCGCCAGTCAAAATCAAACCCACCGCACAGGTGCCAAACAATTTGCCAGCGCTCAAGGCCGTGCCATCAGGCAAGGTCATGGCCGCTGGGAACATGGACTGGGTGACAAAGTAAAAGGCAATCAAGGACAAGATGCCCGAGACAGCCAAGCCTTTGTACAGCGCAGGCATGACGTTGGTCATGCCGGGGCTGGCCTTGACAAAGAAGCAACCAATGATGGATGCGACGATGGACACGCCGCCCAACACCAAGGGGTAGAGCACCATGTTCGGGCCAGCGGTACCGGCCAGCAAAGCGCCCAGCACCATGGTGGCAATCAAGGTGACGGCATAGGTTTCAAACAAGTCGGCGGCCATGCCAGCGCAGTCGCCAACGTTGTCACCGACGTTGTCGGCAATCACCGCAGGATTGCGCGGGTCGTCTTCGGGAATACCGGCTTCGACTTTGCCCACCAAGTCCGCGCCAACGTCAGCGCCTTTGGTGAAAATGCCGCCGCCCAATCGGGCGAAGATGGAAATGAGTGAAGAGCCAAATGCAAAACCCACCAAGGGGTTGAGCAAGCCAGCCAGCGCTTTGCCGTCAGCGGGCACGCCAGCGCGGGTCAGGAACCAGTAAAAACCGGTCACACCCAACAAGCCCAAGCCCACCACCAGCATGCCGGTGATGGCGCCGCCACGAAACGCGACATCCAGCGCTGGGCCAATGCCTTTGGTGGCGGCCTGCGCGGTGCGCACGTTGGCGCGGACAGAAATGTTCATGCCGATGAAGCCGCAAGCGCCAGACAACACGGCACCCAGCACAAAGCCCACCGCACTCAACGGGTCCAACACCCAGGCAATGAGGATGGCCAACACCACGCCGACCATGGCGATGGTTTTGTATTGCCGAGCCAAATAAGC
>JBEDFA010000030.1:0-8050 GCA_041175365.1 Actinomycetota bacterium
AATCTTTCTATGTCGCGGTCACTGCGCTTGAAGATGGCGTTGTGGTTCACGGCGGTGAATGGGGCACGACGACAGCACCCACTCGCAATGTGCAATTAGGCGTTGCAATCACCACGTTCAACCGTCAGGAATATGTTCTGGCGACGATTGACAAGTTGGTCGCCCTCGAAGCAAATGTTTCGTCTGTGCACGGTCACCTCAAAGTGATTGTTGTTGACAATGCACGGAATTTGCAGCCAAACATTCCAGCGACAGCACCAGTACGTGTTCTTCCTAATCCGAACTTAGGTGGTGCAGGTGGCTTCGCTCGCGGTCTGATTGAGTTCCGTGAAGAGGGTTGGAGCACTCATGTTGTCTTTATGGATGACGACATCTCGCTTGAACCGGAATCTATTGTTCGCACGATTTCTCTGTTGTCCTATTCGGATTCGCCAGACTTGTGCATCCATGGTGCAATGATCAGCGAAGAACAGCCGTGGATGCAGTTCGAAGCGGGATCTGCGTATGAGTTCCGGTCGGTGTATCCATTGCGTGCACATGGACGCGATATTGACCTTCGCCATCGTTCAGAAGTTGTGCATGATCACTTGGAAGTTGATCTTGATTATTCCGCATGGTGGTTCACCGTGTTCCCAATGCATATCGGTGTCGATAATCCACTACCGGTGTTCGTCCGCGGGGATGACGTTGCTTTTGGTCTCATGCACACCGGGCGTCATACGGTCACTTTGAATGGCATTGCTGTGTGGCATGCCGACTTCGCGTTGAAGAACAATCCATCATCGTTGTATTACGAAGTGCGCAACTTCGCTCTCATCGACACGCTTGTGTTTGACGACCACACTCGTTGGCATCTCGCATGGCGTTATCTGGGATTTGGCTTCCGCAACGCTTATTCGCATCGTTACGCGAGTGCTGAGTACATGATTTGGGGAATGAAAGATTTCCTTGCTGGGCCTGAAGAGTGGATGAAGATTGACCATTCAGCGAAGCACGATGAGATTCGCCAAGTCAATGAAGAAAAGGCCGGTCCGCTTTCTGAAGAGATGAAGAGCCTTGGGTTTACGCCTCCGAAGTCGAAGATGATTCGTCTGGGTGGATTCCTTCTCTCCCCATTGCTGGGCGGCGGACGCTGGATCCCAAAGGCTCTGCGCTCTTCTCATGTGGGAGTCGCACAGATTGATGTTCGTGCCGTGGGCCTTGCGATTCGCCACGACAAGATTCTGTATCGTCACCCACGTTTCGAAGAGGGTTATGTGTGTGAGCGTGATGCAAAGCGTTTCCGCACGGTGCAGCACGAAGTGTTCACGACGACGTGGCAACTAGTGCGTAACTACAAGAAGTTGAAGAAGGCCTATCGCGAGATGTATCCAGATTTGGTGAGCACCGAATCCTGGAAAGCTCGTTGCGGCATCGACGCGTAAGCGTTACTTCAGCGATGCTGCTGCCAGCATCAACGACGCCCATGTGCTTGGGCCAACACGTCCGCTCTGTTTGAATCCAGCGCGCTTCTGGTACAGCTTGACGTCGTTCGCAAGCGAAGAACTGAACTGACCTGTTACTGAAATCTTCTTTCGAAGTACTTTTGCAAGGGCGCGCTGTACTGAACTGACGGCAGGGTGTCGTGATCCCACTTTGAGAACAGCGAGGTCTGAGCGAGTAGCGAATCCGAGTGCATCCCATGTCGTGCGGTCAACCGTGCCAGTCGCGGGCAGGCTGACGGATGCTTGGAAGGCTTTCACTGCCTTTGCTGTTCCTGATCCATAGTCGCCGTCCGTTGCAAGACGTTTTGAACCTTTAAGTTTCATGACAGCGTTGATCTTTTTCTGTACTGCAACAACCATTGCTCCGCGATGCTTGGTGGCAAGAGGAAGCCCCGGAATCAATGCTGCTGTTGGCGCAGTGGTGGGCAGAAGATTTTGCGAACGCAAGAGATCAAGTTGGTTGCGCAAGAACAATGTGAACTCGGCTTGTCCGCTAGTGGAGAGATGGACCCAGCAGCACAACGAGGTGTTATCAAACCAGCGCCATTGTGGTTGTGCAGAACTTGCACCGTTCCAATCAAGCACAGTCACATTTGGGTTGGTAGCGGCAACATTGGCGAGGATTTGATTTGACCTTGCGTAGTTACGTGATGATGCTCGTGTCGACATGTTGACAAAGATGATGCGTTGGACAGCCTTCGAAGAAAGCGCTGACAACATTTGTTGTACTTCTGCGTCATACGTGTTGGGGTCATCGTTATAACCGAGTGCGACAATCGCAATGGCGGGAGCGGGGAGAGCATTGGCGATGCCAACACCATCAAGGTCGATTTGTGGGGCTGCGACTGTAAAGAGGCAGTCGGCTCCAGCCATTCCTCGGCCAGAACATGCTTGATACGTCATGGCGGGGTAGGCGGGAGTCACCATGTCATTGAATTCAGACGCGATGCTCTCGCTGACCGAATCACCAATGAAGAGAATGGACCCAACCGGTGCAGCGGCGGGGTCAGCGGGCGCAACGGGGAACGCTTCGTACCACGGGGCATAGAGGTCGAAGTCGCCGCGGAAGTTCCAACCGGAACGAGTGACTGAACCAGCAGTACCCGTAATGGTCACCGACGTGGTGTAGCCATTCCAGTCGCCGCCAAGTCCATCGTGCACGGTGGAGATATTCAAGAAGACACCAATTGTTGGATACATCTTTTGCAGTTGTGCCGCGGAGATGTAGCGCGTCCAATTCTGTAATGCGGCATCAGCAGTGATGTCACCGTTGTCGATCTTCGCCTGGAACGTGCCACTTGCGGTGCGGCCACCATTGGAAGATGTGAACTCTGTGCGTGAGATGGTGTTTCGTGAATCTTTGACGACGTATCCCGCTGTCTCAGCAATTGCGCGGTCAGTACGGGAGTCTTCAAGAACAGATGATGATGTGGAGCCAACGGTGCGAAGGGCTGCGCCGCCATACACCTGGCAATTTTGGGTATCGCATGTCTTGGCGTAGGAATAACGAGCCTCGGAGAGCGAGTAGCTACGTGCAGCAACTGCCTGTGCACGAAGAGCATGCATGCCGAGGCCTCCAGCAGCATCGCCCCATCCGGCTGGGGACTCACGAGGCACAACGCCGCGCAGGTACGACTCAAGAGTGACGAGGTTGACGACACGGTGATTACTGCTGCCATCAACAGTGGCGCGAATGCCGCCGCGGTAATAACGGATGCGCGCCTTATACGAAGACGTTGCAGGTTCACAAAGACCCACGAGGTCGGCAGGCGCTGCCGCCGCCGGGTTCGAGCTGTTGGTGGTTACAAAATCGATGGGGCCACGAACGTTGTCGCCAATAAGTGTGAAACCACTAGGGGTTCCAGAAGTAGATCCGCATGAAATGTTCGATGACGCATAAACGTCAAAGGTGTTGGTTGCTACGGGGCGTGCGATGAGTGACCCGTATGTTCCGCTTCGTCCGGTCCATGACAATGTTTTGGTATCGGAGACAACTGCCGTTTGTTTGCCGTCATGTGTTTCAAGACGAACACTCATGACTCCACCCGGTGTCGCGCCAGCATCCGCTGCCGTCAATGTGGTGAGAGTTCGCCCGCCTCCGCCGTAATAGAAATCAATAATTCCTTGCCACGTTGCACCAAGGCGAGTTGCCCAACCATATGCGCCGTACTGGCTGAGGCCACGACCATGTCCATTTCCGTGACCGCGAATGATGACACCAAGTGGCGGCAAATTATCGGCCGACGCCTTCGGGGTTGCAGCCTGACTGATGGGCACCATTGAGGCCGTGATTGCCAAGAGTGCCAGGGCAGTTCTACGGCGGCGATGTGGTGCTCTCATGAGGAACCACGCTAGGTGGTTTAGACCTCTTGGTGGTGGCGTTCGATGCGTTCACGCTCTTGTGACGCAACTCCAATGAGTACAAGGGTCATTCCCAGAAGGTCAATGGTGGTGGGGGTTTGATCCAGGAAGATGAACCCCACAATTCCTGCGACAACAGGAAGTAACGCGGCCATGACCGAGAAGCGACGAATAGGTATTTTTCGCATTGTCGTCTGGTCAATGCCGTATCCAATTGCATTCGCAAGAAGCCCAACGAGGGCACACGCAAGAAGAATGTGCGGAGTGGTGAATGCCGTACTCGCGTCCACCGCTGCGTAGGGGGCAATGGCAAGGCCGCCAATCAGTAGTCCAATACCCAGTCCTGCAATGCCGCGGTTCGCAAGTGCGACGCGAGAGCCAATCACGATGTACCCAGCCCAGAACAATGATGCGAGAAGAATGAATACGAGCCCCAACGGTTCGTTGCCAATTTCGACCCCGCCGAGAACGACAACACCAACTGCTGCGAGAAGCAGTGCGATGGTGTTGCGCAAAGAACGTGTGCTTAACGCGGCCACCGTGATGGGGCCTATGAACTCAATCGTGACACCTTTGCCGAGGGGCAGTCGATCGATGGCCATATAGAAGAACATGTTCATCAGCGCAGTGATCAGGCCGAATACAGCGGCGATCTGAATTTCTTTGCGTGTCCATCGAGGTGTGAAGTGATGCCATTGAAACGACACGATGATGGCCCCAGCGAAAAGCACGCGTAGCCACGCCACTGTGGCGGGGTCGATGTCGTCAAAGAGACGTACAGCAATTGCTGCTCCGAGATATTGAGCGACAGCAGAAAAGACAAAGAAGAGTTCAGGCGGCGCGTGTTGAACGAGTTGTTCTGTGCGCGACCCCTGCGGGGAGGTCACAGGTGCGGCCGAGGACTAATCGAAAAGATCAGGATCGGTACGGCAGATTTCTTGCCACAGAGGCTGGAAGTGCATCCAACCTGTGATGGCATTGCCGGCATTCTCACGCGTGTACACGGCGGATTCATGCGGAATGTGCTTTGGCGTGCCAGCAGCCATGGCTGCAAGTTGAGCTTGTGCACAACGCTCGAAGCATACGAACCAGAACACTGCTTCATCGACAGATGCGCCGACGGTGAAGTGGCCATGGTTTTGGTGAATAGCTGCGCGGTAGTTGCCAAAAGCTTCTGCGAAGTCGCGTCCAGCTGATTCTTCGAAGACAACTGCACCACCGTGGTCTGCGATGACGACGTTGTTCTCGTAGAACGCACATGAGTCTTGGGTGAGTGGGTCAAGAGGAATTCCGAGAGAGCTGAAAGCTTTTCCGTAGACGGAGTGAGCATGTGCTGCTGCGATGACATCAGGGCGTGCAGTGTGGACTGCGGCGTGCAAAACATATGCAGCGCGATTCACGCTGTGCTTACCGATCACGACTTCACCATGATGGTTCACCAAGATGAGGTCGCTCACACGAATGTGGCGGAATGAAAGACCGAGTGGGTTCACCCAGAAATGGTCGGGGAACTCAGGGTCGCGCACGGTGATGTGTCCGGCAACGCCTTCGCCGAATCCAAAGCGACCGAAAATGCGCAATGCGCCAGCGAGACGCTGCTTGCGATGGAGACGCTCTTCTTCCACTGTCGCCTTTGGCGCCAAGTCTTCGAAGCCGATGGTGGTGACTTCTTTTGGTGTCAACGGAATGCCGTCGATCATGCGAGTTTCTACTTTTGGTGCATCTGGCGTGATGGTCATGGCCTCACCTTAGGTCAGAATGGGTTTCATGGGAATCAGCGAGATACGTCCAGAACACATGGCACCGCCGGCCGCAAAGTACGCGCATGCAGTGAAGGTGGACAATGCGGACTCCTTCGTCTTTACGTCAGGCGTGGTGCCGACCATGTCCGATGGCACCGTGCCCCCTTCTATTGAGGGTCAAGCCCGGGTGGTGTGGGCCAATCTCCTCGAGATCTTGAAGGCGTCGGACATGGCAGTGGCGAACATTGCCAGTATCACCACCTATGTAGTGGCGGGGGAACAGCTTCCCGAACGCCTCGCAGCAGTCATGGGGGTTCGGGATGAAGTCCTGGGCGACCACCGTGCTGCCAGCACCTTGGTCACTGTGCCAGCCCTTGCACGAGCCGAATGGTTGATGGAAATCAGCCTTGTGGCCACCAAATAGGGGAGAAATCAGCCTCTCTCCGTGTCCCATTAGGGGGCACTAGGGGCACACCCGTACCATTGATGGCTATGGCTGAAGATGTGAAGCGCACCGACTCGGGGATTGAAATTGCCCCTCTCTATTCAGAGGCAGACCTTGCTGGCTGGAGTGCTGAAGAGAAGTTGGGAGTGCCTGGCGGCGCCCCATACACCCGTGGTGTGTACCCCACGATGTACCGCGGCAAATTGTGGACGATGCGTCAATACGCAGGCTTCGGTTCTGCCGAGACCACCAACCAGCGATTCAAGTTCCTTCTTGATGCAGGCCAGACAGGTCTCTCCTGCGCATTCGACCTTCCAACCCAAATGGGGTACGACTCAGACCACCCGCGCAGTGAAGGCGAAATCGGCAAGGTCGGTGTTGCCATCGACTCATTGGAAGACATGCGTTTGTTGTTGAAGGACTTGCCACTCGACAAAGTGTCGACGTCGATGACCATCAACTCCACTGGTGCCATCTTGTTGTTGATGTACGAATTGGTTGCGGAAGAGCAGGGTGTTCCTGCCAGTGCGATTAGCGGCACCATTCAGAATGACTTGTTGAAGGAATACATCGCACGCGGTACCTACGTGTACCCACCGCGTCCTTCGATGCGCTTAATCACCGACATCTTTGCGTATTGCTCGCAGAATGTTCCGAAGTGGAACACCATTTCGATTTCCGGATATCACATCCGCGAAGCAGGCAGTACCGCAGTGCAAGAAATCGCATTCACTTTGGCGAATGCCATCGCATACGTACAGGCGGCTGTTGATGCTGGTCTTGACGTTGATGACTTCGCACCACGTTTGTCGTTCTTCTGGAATGGCCATAACAACTTCTTCGAAGAAGTGGCGAAGTTCCGTGCAAGCCGCCGCATGTGGCACAAGATCATGACAGAGCGCTTTGGTGCAAAGAAGGAGAGCAGCAAGCTGTTGCGTTTCCATACACAAACTGGCGGAAGCACACTGACTGCTCAGCAGCCTTTGAACAATGTTGTTCGCGTTGCAGTGCAGTCACTCGCCGCTGTGATGGGTGGAACACAGAGCTTGCACACCAACGGTTTCGACGAAGCATTGGGTCTTCCAACGGAAGAAGCAGCTCGTATCGCTTTGCGTACGCAGCAGATCATCGGTTACGAAAGCGGTGTTGTTGATACGCCAGACCCACTCGCCGGCTCGTACTTCGTGGAATCTCTCACCGATGAGGTGGAGCGTCTTGCTTGGGAATACATCGAGCGCATCGATGAAATGGGTGGCGCTGTGGATGCCATTGAAGCCGGCTTCCAGATGGATGAAATCGAACAAAGCGCATACGAATACACCAAGTCAATTGACGACGATGAGCGCATCATTGTCGGTGTGAACAAGTTCAACGTTGACGACGAGCCAGAACCAAATGTGTTCCCAATTGATCCAAGCCTCGCTGTTGGTCAATTGGCTCGCTTGAAGGCATTCAAGGAAAATCGTGACCAGGCAAAGGTTGCTGAACTTCTTGAAGCAATTCGAGTCACTGCTCGTGGCACAGACAACTTGCTGATTCCGATGAAGGAAGCACTTCGTGCTCATGCAACGTTGGGCGAAGTCAGTGATGCATTGCGCGATGTCTTCGGCGTGTACCAACCTGGCCGCTAATATTTTCGCTTAGTCGAGATACGTCACGCGCAGAGCGGGGCGTTCAACAGCAGGGGCAGGCTTACTAGGCGCGCCGACATAAATGAGTCCCATCACAAGATCGGTTGGTTCAAACCCGCAAAGCGATGTGATGGCATCGTTGGCGCCTTTTGCGGGGGAACCCCATAGTGCGGCTAATCCCATTGCTTCTGTCATCAACAGCATGTTCTGTATGCCTGCTGCGACTGCGTACTTGTTCTCTTCTGTCTCATTCATTGTCTCGCCAGACGCAGATGCGATGACAAGAACGACAGGAGATCGCATGTACTTCGTGCGTGACTTGAGCACCTTGGCTTCGTCGTCGCCCCGCTGTGCCATCGCATCGGCAATGGTTTCGCCAAGAGTGCG
>JBEDFA010000031.1:0-55484 GCA_041175365.1 Actinomycetota bacterium
GAGTTGCCTATGTCGCTTGACACACCCCCTGCTATCGTGTCCTCAGTCACACCACGGTGGTGTGCTTATTTGGGGGTAACTCAATGACACAACGTCAGACCACACGGTCACGCGTGATGCGTCGCGTAGGGGCAGCAATCGCGGCCACTATTGCGGTGTCCACCGTGGCTTCGACAGGCAGCCAGGCGGCTTCCACGTCGGCCGCAAAAGCCGGAGGCGAAATCAAAGTTGCAATCTTTGACACCTTCCCTGGTTATTGCATGGCCAACAACCCAGCGAACTCTTCGCTCATGGCTACTCGTACCATGTTCGAAACACTCGTTGAGAAGACAAAGGGCAACGACTTCGTCGGCGTTCTTGCAAAGAGCTGGGTCTCCTCAACAGACCTCAAGGAATGGACCTTCACACTTCGCGAAGGCATCAAGTTCCACAACGGTGAAGACTTCAATGCGACTGCAGTAAAGATTCAGCATGACTACTCACGTGGTGGTGCGTTTGCTCAGGTCGCTCTTACGCAGGGCGCAGGCGCTGCTCGTACAGCGCTTGGATACACGCTCGGAACTTCAATCTCGTTCCAGGCAAACATCAACTCTGTAACCGTCGTTAGCCCATACGTCGTCAAGTTCACACTTGACCGCGCTCAGAACGACTTCCCTGGCACGCTCTACGCTTCGGGTCGCGGTTTCTACCGTGCACCTGCTCAGATCCAGAGCGCGTCCACATGTGCAACCACACCTATCGGTACCGGACCTTTCAAGTTCCAGTCAGGTGCAGTTCCAGGCAACGAACTTGTTGTTGTGAAGAACCCCAGCTACTGGCGTACAGATCCAAACACTGGTGCAAAGTTGCCATACCTTGACAAGATCACCTTCACAAACGTGAAGGAAGGCTCTCAGCGTGCAGCAGCTGTCCGTAAGGGCACCTACGACGCAGGTATGTTCACCTCTGCAACAGAAGGAACCTTCATCAAGGACCTTCGCCAGCGCAAGAGCGTTGTCACAGAGTTCCGCTCACCAGCTGAGTACTACCCATCCATCTGGCTTAACCA
Source organism: Actinomycetota bacterium (assembly GCA_041175365.1). GTDB lineage: Bacteria > Actinomycetota > Acidimicrobiia > Acidimicrobiales > Ilumatobacteraceae > UBA2093. The sequence goes on from JBEDFA010000031.1 coordinate 1,049, forward strand.
GACAAAGTCCGGTTCACCATTTGCAAACAAGGACGCTCGTCTCGCTGTTTCCAAGTGCATCGACCGCAAGAACTTCGTCAAGGTTCGCTCGAAGGGTGAAGCAACAGTTGCTGACTCACTTGTTGGCCCAACCAACGTCATGTACACCAAGAAGGGCTTCGCTGCATTCAATGTGAAGGCTGCAAAGGCTCACGTTGCTGCTTACAAGGCTGCAACTGGTGCAACATCACTCACATTCAGCTACCCAACCGACACATCAACAGCATCACAGGCAAACGCAAAGTTCTTGCAGAGCCAGTGGGCTAAGTGCGGAATCACCGCAAACTTGGTGATTGAAGAAACAGCTGCTGTGATTGCAAAGGCTTTCAACTCAGCCGCAACTGGTGGCGCACAGATGGGCTACGACGCACTCTCGATCCTTCTTTTCGAAGGAACCGACGTTGCATTCAACATGCCATTCATCTTGTCCAACGTGTACAAGAACAACCAACTCAAGCTTGTCTTCGGAACCAGCTTGGGAACACTGTTGAACTTGAACCACCACACAGACACCGCTTTGGACACAATTTTGTTCGAAGGTAACGCTGCAACAACCAAGGCCCTTGCTTCTTCGAAGTACAAGGAAGCACTTGCTTACTTGCAGACCAACGGTTACATGACAGCAGTTCAGCGTCAGTACTACACCCTCTTCACCACGAAGAAGATTGCTGGAATCGGCAAGCTTCAGATCGAAAAGGGCAAGACACAGCGCGTTGTTACGAACTGGGGAATTGACTGGACCGGCGTTTACAAGAAGTAATCGCTAGGTAGTCAACTTCGTCAAAGAAGTTCACCCGAAAGGGGCGGTGTCCAAGTTGGGCACCGCCCCTTTTGCTGTATTAGTGTTAATCAAACGCCAAGGGGGGTTTCTTGTCATGAGCATTCTGCGTCAGTTATTACGACGCTTGGTACCAATGGTTGCGATCGTTGTTATTGCAACGTTCTTGTTATCGCTACTGATGCGATTGTTGCCAGGCGATCCTGCAGCAATCATGGTTCCAAACAGTCCACAAGAAGTACGTGATCAAATCGCTGCTGAAACCGGACTCGATCGCGGACTGTTGGGTTACTACTGGAAGTGGTTGTCAGATGTACTGACAGGCAACTTCGGCAAGTACTACCTCAACGGTGGTTATCGAGAAATTTCTACAGTCATCAAAGAAACACTTCCCGTCACACTTCTATTGATCTGCTACGCACAAATCGTTGCGCTATCAATTGCAATTCCTATCGGATTGATTTCGGCATACAAAGAAGGCCAGCGTTTCGACCGCATCACGAGCACCATTATGTTCACAACAGTGTCATTCCCTGGTTTCGCACTTGCGCTCATCATGACTCTTGTCTTTGCAGTAAAGCTCGGCTGGGTCGACCCACTCGGTTATGTCAGCCCCTCAGAGAATCTCGGTGAGCACTTCAAGTTGATGATTCTTCCTGTGCTCAGCCTTGCAATCGGATTGTCCTCTGGTTACACACGTCTTCTTCGTACCGACGTGATTGCAACCCTGAAAGATGACTACGTCACCATGGCAGCTTCAAAGGGCATCTCAAACCGTCGCGTTCTCTGGCGTCATGTGTTCCGTCCCTCCAGCACCACCCTGCTCACTTCTGCAGCACTCAACATGGGTGGACTCATCGGCGGCACCATCGTGATTGAAACGATCTTCGCCATCCCCGGTATCGGATTCGAAATCTTCTACTCCATTGGCGCTCGCCAGGTCGTCGCTATGCAAACGCTCATTGCTCTGATCGCGACCGGATATGTCTTCTTCAACTCAATGGTTGACATCCTCACTCAAATCACTGACCCACGAACAAGGGAACGCCGTGCCTGAGAATTCCACTCTTACAAACGAAGCACCAGCACCAACTGTGAAGGTGAAGAAGCCCAGAAAAACAATTGGCTTCTATCTCGCATCGGCATGGATTGGTTTCGTACTTTTCCTCGCCTTCTTTGGCTGGGCATTGCCCGGACCACAGTGGGATGAATCGTCATACGACTACCTCGGAGTTGCCCCCTTCAGTGATGGCCACATCCTCGGCACCACGATGGATGGCTATGACATGTGGGCAGGCTTAGTCAACGGAGCAAAGATTTCTATCTTCGTTTCATTGCTTGCAGTACTCGTCGGAGGCAGCATCGGAAGCTTTGTCGGCATTACTGCGGCTTATTTCCGTGGCAAGTACGACCTGGTAGTCACGATGATCTTCAACATCATGTTGTCGATTCCAAACTTGGTTCTCTCACTAGCCCTTCTGTCGGTGTTGGCGTACTCGGACGAAGCGCACCCTGCTTCTATGGCACGTCGAGTGGGAGTTCTCATCATTTCGCTCACCATCGTGATCATTCCGATTCTCGGTCGTATCGCTCGAGGATCTGCCCTTCAGTGGGGAAGCCGTGAGTTTGTACTTGCATCGAAGTCGATGGGCTCTAAGAACTTCTTCATCATTCGCAAGCACATCTTGCCCAACGTCGCTCCTGCAATTTTGGCTATCGGATTCCTTGCCGTGGGATCCGTCATCATCGTGGAAGGTTCGTTAGCCCTCCTCGGCATCGGCATTCCTGGTGGTGCAAGTTGGGGCTCCATGCTCGCCAATGGTCGAGGCAACATTGAGTTCTCACCACACGAGGTGTACTTGCCTGCTCTCTTCATCGCATTCACCGTTATTTCTTTCAACTGGTTCGGCGACTACGTCCGAGTCAAGCTCGACAAGAGGGAGTCAAAGATATGAGCAGCTTCACAACTGTTGCTGAACGTCCTTTGCCATTCGCACAAGACGCCGAACCTGGCGTGTACTTGGCAGATCCATCGCGACGCTTCAAGGCTTTCCTATTGGAAGAAGCGATCTTCTTGGTCGCCTTTGTAGTTATCGGGTTCTTCGTTAATGCGAAGGTATCCGTCGTCGTCACTTCAGCATTGTGGTTGGCACTTCAAGTGGTCGCTAACTCTCAGAAGACCGGAACATCAATTGCCAAGAAACGCATGAGTATGCGCGTCGTTGATGCCAAGACATTCGCCCCCCTCAGCATGGGCGCAATGATTCTTCGTCGCGGCCTACTTGCCTACATTGTCGGCACTGCTGGCTTGGTCGTTGCAATTGCAGGGCCCACAGTCATTCTCAATGCAATTGGAATTGAGAACAAACTCGCCATCTTGGTGTTGACCGTTCCTGCTGTTTACGCATATGCATCTGTGCCAATGCGTAATGACCGCAACCGCAACGTCTGGGACATCGTTTCCGGAACACAAGTTGTGTACGACAAGTTCGACACAATGACGACACCCATTGTGGAGTCCAAGTTGTCTCTCGAGTCAGACTTGCTCACCATCGAAGACATGAATGTTTCATTTGCTACACCACGGGGCAATTTGAAAGCAGTGCGCAATGTTTCTCTCAGCATCCCCAAGGGTGAAAGCCTCGGCGTTGTAGGTGAATCGGGATCAGGTAAGACCGTCTTGTCTCGCGCAACGATGGGACTACTCCCCTCCACAGCAAATCGCACTGGTGTCATCAAGTACCGAGGCGAAGTCATCTCCGACCTCAACCCAGTTGAAGTTCGCAACTTGTGGGGTACGGGTATGGCCATGATCTTCCAGGATCCGATGACCGCACTAAACCCCGTACGCCGTATTGGTGACCAGCTTACTGAGAGCCTCACAGAGCGCATTGGTATGGACAAGCGCGCAGCAACAGAGCGAGCAATTGCTCTTCTAAAGCGCGTTCGTATTCCTGATCCAGAAGGCATGCTCAAGAAGTTCCCGTACCAGCTGTCCGGTGGTATGCGTCAACGCATCATGATCGCCATTGCAGTGTCTTGCAACCCAGAAATGTTGTTCGCTGACGAGCCAACAACAGCTCTTGACGTAACAGTGCAGGCTCAGGTGCTTGAGTTGTTGACAGAACTCCGCAAGGAATTCAACATGTCAATGATTCTTGTTACCCACGACCTTGGTGTTGTTGCAGGTCACACAGACCGCATCGCGGTGATGTACGCCGGTGACATGGTGGAATACGCACCAACGCGATCCCTGTTCTCGAACATGAAGATGCCGTACACAGAAGCGCTGCTCAAGTCGATTCCTCGCCTTGAGACGCCGACAGGTACACGCCTTCCCGTCGTTGAGGGACGTCTTCCAGACCCCACAAAGGACGAGCCAGGTTGTGCATTCGCAAACCGTTGCGAGTACGTGCAAGACAAGTGTCGTGCAGAGAAGCCACCATTGAAGGATGATGGCGATAACCACTTCTATCGTTGTTGGTTCCCTATCGGAGGAGGCAAATAATGGCTGGTAGCGGAAAGGCCCACATGCGGCCAGATGGCGACCGCATCCTCGAGGTCAATGACCTCACGGTTGAATTCAAGTTAGGTAAGAACCAGGTTGTGAAAGCAGTCTCTGGTGTCAGCTTCGACCTCATTCGCGGTGAAACCCTGGCGGTTGTTGGTGAGTCGGGTTGTGGCAAGTCCACTCTCGGCAAAGCCATCTTGCAGTTGCCGAAGCCCACAAGCGGTTCGGTCAACTTCTTGTCGAAGGAACTCACCTCGATGAGCAAGAAGGAATTGCGCGACATGCGTCCCGCGATGCAGATGATCTTCCAGGACCCTGTGAGCTCTCTTGACCCTCGTCTTCCTGTCAGCGAAGTTCTCGCTGAGCCACTTCGTGTGTGGAAGCGCGGCAACGAAGTAGAGATCAACGCAAAGATTGACGAATTGTTGCTTGCAGCCAACCTTGACCCTGCAGTTGTTCGCGACCGTCGTTCCTACGAGTTCTCCGGTGGCCAGTGTCAGCGCATTAGCATTGCTCGTTCACTTGCCCTTGATCCCACCATGATCATCTGTGACGAGCCAGTGTCGGCACTGGACGTGAGCGTGCAGGCACAGATTCTGAACCTGCTGCAGGACATGAAGGACCGTTACGGCCTCACCCTCATTTTCATCTCGCACGACTTGGCAGTGGTGAAAGCTGTCAGTACACGGGTGATGGTGATGTATCTCGGCAAGGTGTGCGAAGTTGCTCCACCAGAAGAGCTGTACCAGAACACCAAGCACCACTACACCAAGGCGCTTGTGGGTTCCGTGCCCATCCCCGACCCAGATCGTCCTATTTCGGGCAATCTCATTCAGGGAGAGCCACCATCACCACTCAATCCGCCATCTGGCTGTCGCTTTCGCACACGCTGCCCACAAGCATCTGACTTGTGCGCACAGGAAGAGCCACAGTTGCGCGAGGTTTCGCTGGGTCACTTCGTGGCCTGTCACCACCCCGTTGGCGAATAGTTCATTCGTGGTGAACCACGAAAACACATCATCAGAAATGCCCCGAGAAAATTCTTGGGGCACTTCTCAATCTCTGGCCACGAATGCCTAGTCCGCAGTCATTTCCCTTTGGGGGCGAACTGTTGCCCTCTGATGGTTCAGCAATTCTGTATCCCGAATTTCTTGACTCAACTAGCGCGGATTCAATCCTCAAAGAACTGGTCAACACCAATTCATGGGAACAGCAGGAACTCCTGATGTACGGCAAGATCGTGGAGGAACCTCGCCTCTCCACGTGGCATTCCACTGGACAGACCTACACCTACTCCGGCCGCGCAAGAACTGCACAGCCGTGGTCTCCCGCCCTCTTAGCCCTCCGAGAACAGTGTGAGGCACATACAGCCCACACCTTCAACGGAGTTCTCGTGAACTTCTACCGGGATGGCAATGACCATCTCGGATGGCACTCCGACGACGAGATAGTAAATGGGCCTGAACCGCTCATCGCATCTATTTCTCTAGGTGCCGAGAGACGTTTCGACCTGCGGCACAAAGGAACAGGAGAGACCGTCTCCGCCATGCTGGGCCATGGATCATTGCTCGTGATGTCGGGGCTCAGCCAAAAGTGCTGGGAACACAGAATCCCGAAGATGCCTCGACTCACTGACCCGAGGGTCAACTTAACCTTCCGGCGACTCGTCGCTAGTTGACCTGTCGCTCAAAACCTTCCCAGTACGGCGCGCGCAGGATGAACTTCTGCAGCTTCCCAGTTGCAGTGCGGGCTAACTCACTGCGGAACTCGACAACCTTCGGACACTTGTACGCGGCCAACTTGGTACGCACGTATGCGATGAGGTCCGCCTCCGTGAGCGAAGAGCCAGGTGTCTTGACAACCAAGGCCAACACCTTCTCGCCCCACTTTTCATCGGGGATACCGATGACAGCTACTTCAGCCACATCCGAATGTGAGAAGACAGCATCTTCCACCTCAATGGAGGAAACGTTCTCTCCACCAGAAACAATCACGTCCTTCTTACGGTCCGCAATCGTGAGGTAGTGATTGTCCCCCAGGTAGCCGCCATCGCCAGTATGGAACCAACCATCAACGATGGCTTTCCCTGTTTCTTCTGGTTGATTCCAATATCCACTCATCACGGTGTTTCCGCGAGCCAAAACTTCACCCTGAGCATCAATCTCAACCTCTACGCCTAATGCAGGCGACCCAGCGGCACCAAGCTTTGCTGCTCGATCCGAGATCGGCAGTTCATTCCATTCCGTGCGCGTACGGTTCATTGTGAGTAGTGGCGACGTTTCCGTTAGGCCATAGATCTGCACAAATTCCCAACCCAATTCGGTCTCAATACGTTCAATTGTCTTTGTCGGCGGTGGAGCTCCAGCCACCACCATGCGTACCTCTCCACGTCGAGTTGACTCGTTGGCCTCCACTGCTGCATCCAGAATCATGTTCGCGACAGCTGGGGCGCCGCACAACATGGTGACTCCGTGTTGATTGATGCGATGCAGAATCTCTGCGCCATCAACCTTGCGCAGGATGATGTGCGTGCCACCCATTGCAGTCACGGCGTACACCATGCCCCAACCATTCACATGGAACTGCGGAAGGGTGTGCAGGTAGACATCACTCTCATTCACATTCATTTGCCAACCAAAGACTGCCGAGTTCACCCACAGACTGCGATGCGTCAACTGCACGCCCTTTGGTCGAGCTGTTGTACCACTGGTGTAGTTAATGGTTGCCGTTGCATCCTCGTCAGCAACCCACGCGACAGGCTGAGTGTCGTATTTGTACAGAATCGCATCGGACTCTTCACCAATGATGAACTTGTGTTTTGCCTGAACGTCAGCAAGAGCTTCTTCAAGTTCTGGGTCGATGATCAACACTTCGGCGCCACAGTGCTCAATGATGTACTTCACCTCTTCGGCAACCAACCGGAAGTTAATGGGCACAAGAACACGACCGAAACCACTAACGCCAAAGAATGCTGTCACCAAGCGTGCAGAGTTCTGCGACACCATGGCCACCCGAGCACCTTGCGGAACACCCAGGGCATCGAGCCCCGCTGCCTGTGCACGAGCGCGTCGGGCCATTTCTTTGTAAGTGATTGAGCCCCAAGAAGCACCGGGCTGATCGGGCTCATCCACAATGGCGATTCTGTCTCCGTACACCTGCTCTGCGCGGCGGAGGTGGTCAACAATGGTCAGCGCTACCTTCATGTCTCTACCGTAGGCGCTGAGCTATTCAGACTCTGAGGCGGAACACAAAAGGGACGGTGACCCCAAGGCCACCGTCCCTTCCATAGAAGTTGTTCTCGTTGGGTATTAACCCTTCCAGATACCAGTCCATTCGAAGCCCTTGGTCTCGACAACATCAGCTGTCTGACCACCAGGCATCTTCAATGTTCCGATTCCGCGCAACTTGGACTTGTTGTTCACGAAGACCTGGAAGCCGCCATGCACAGAAGGAATGGCCATACCTTGTTCCTGAATGTACTGGGTAGCAGCTTGCCACTTCTTCTTCGCAAGCTTTGGATTTGTCTCTGCCTGAGCGGCATAGATCAAGTTGTCAACATTGGTGTCGCTGTGGTTACCAAGAGCAATCACTGTGTTGTAACCACGACCATATGCAGTTGCTGCAACTGGGTTGACAGTACCTGTCATGAACGCTTTCGAGACGAAGAACGGAATGACATAACCAGGTGAACCACCTTCGGCGGGTGTTCCTTCAGCGAAGTCGAAATCGTTGCCGCCACCCTTGTAGATCTTCGAGACCAACACTGCGGATTCTGCGATGTACGTCTCGTTGAATAGGATTCCGGCCTTCTCCATGGACTTCTTGATGAAGAGTGTGTTGCCCTGTGACTGACCGCTGGTGTCCGCGTACAGGGTGATCTTCATCGGAGCAGCAGAACCGAGGTCTACGTTGCACTTTGCAAGATATTCCTTGGCCTTCTTCAAGTTGTAGGTAGGAGCACCCTTGGTGGTGTACATGATGTGGTCCTTACCGACGATGGAGCCGGAATAGTAACCAGTACCACGCAGGCGAACCTTGTTGTAGCTCTTCCAGTCAATGGAGTATGCAGCAGCCAAGCGGCAGTTCTGATACTTGAATGGAGAACCAGCCTTGTTCTGGTTGGGGATCCACTGACCCCATGCTGTCTGGCTTGACTTGTAGCCAGTCACCAAGGACTTCTTCAATGCAAGAGCATTGGTGAATGTCGCATCGCCCTGAACAAAGAAACCTGCATCAACAGCACCGGTACGAACCGCAGAGGCACGCTGTGAAGCTTCCTTCTGCACAACGAAGTTGATCTGATCAAGGTATGGCAGCTGACGACCCTTGCCGTCCTTACGCCAGTAGTTCGGGTTCTTCACAACAACTTGTTCAGTTGAAGAGAATGACTTCAACATGAATGGACCAGTACCGATTGGGTTAGTCGAGCATGTCGTGCGGTCTGCAATTTGAGCAGGAGCGCGCATGACGTAGCGACCAGCGCGATACATCAGACCGAGGAAGTCGTTGTCGGCACGTTCGAGCGTCACCTTGACATTCAAATCGTCAACAATGTCAACGGAGAGAATGTTGGAGTTCACACCGATACCCGTTGATGGGTAAGTCTGGAAGCCAACAGCACCACGACCAATGTCGATGTTCTGCTTTACGGATGCTGCATTAAAGAGCTCGCCGTTTGAGTACTTGATATTTGGACGGAGCTTGATATTCCACACCTTGTTGTCAGTTGTGGTGAAGGACTCTGCGAGATATCCCACGTACTTACCCTTGTTTGTGCGCTCGACCAAGCTTTCGTAGATCGAACGAGATGCACCCAAAGGTCCACCAGGTAATGCGTTGGAGAAACAGTGACCTGCGATGTTTCCGTCAATCAAGATGGTGACTTCACCGCCATACTTCGGCGTGTTTGCATCGGGCCTTGACGCTGCTTGCGAACCGGTGGCCGCAAGAGTCGAGCCAAGAAGTGCAGCTGAAACAGCTACCCCTAAGCGCTTCACCAATCGAGAACGATTGGCCTTCCCCTGTGTTTTCATTCAAATACCCCCATGAATGACGCACACGAATTTGTGTGACTAGGGTCACCTTAGACCAGCGAATAGGATGAATATCAAGTCAAACCGCCGTATTTGTGTCCTGAGTCACTTGTAGAGCACAATTAAAATTCCTCGAGAATACGGGCCACTATTCATGATTTTCACGGTGGGCACTAGTTTTTGCCCAACAGTCCTTTGGAGGAATCATGATCAAGACACCGCGACCTGTCGCAATCATCAATGACGGAAGTTTCTATGTGGGCCCACCTTTGGCCCGAGCTCTTGCCTCCTCCGGATACGACCTCGTCATTGGAGACCCAGCAGAGGGCCTCTCAGAAGAACTTGAGTCCATGGGGGCATCCGTCATCAGTGTCTCCAAAGTGCGCGATATCAGCCGCCCCGAGAACGCTGCAAAACTGACCCAGCACGCCCTTGATGGATTCGGTCGCATTGACTCCGCTGTGATGTTCTCTGGGCTCATCGTGACAGGTTCAATTTTGAAGTCGTCCAGAGAAGATCTCGACAAGGTGTACAACGGATGTGTCGTCGCTCCCTACGAATTCCTGAAAGCCGTTCTTCCCACAATGGTTGACCAGAAATCTGGCCAAGTACTTCTCATCACCAGCGCTTCAGCAGCTCGACCCACACCAGGTGCACCGTTGTATTCATCAATGCGAGCTGCAGCCACCATGATGGCCAAGAACTCCGCAATGGAGATGGCCAAGAACAATGTTCAGGTCAATGCCGTGGGCACCAACTTCATGGACTTCCCAGAATTTCGTCGGGCCTCTGGTGCAGATGACCCAGAGACTCGCAAGAAGATTGAGGCTCAAGTACCACTTGGCCGCCTAGGAACCGTCGATGAGTTTGCGCATTTCTGCATGCCTTACCTTGACGGCAAGAGCACATTCGCAACGGGACAGTTTGTGTCCTTCTCTGGTGGATGGTCGTAGCAATATACGTCTACGACAATTCGACAGACGCTTTCCAGTCTCGTCGAGCCCTCGACACAATGTCTGCATCACCCATGGCCGGAATGTTCACATTACTTGACACTGCAATCTTCATCGCAACCAACTTGTGATGTTCTTTGACGTGCTGTTCGAAACGATCAGCTGCATTGGCTTTTCCTGTGCCGTGTCCCAACAACACAATTGTTGAAACATTCTCAAGAATGTCCGCAACTTCATGGAAGTAATCCACTTCACCGATCTCGCTGGCGTGCCCATGATGAGCTTGCGCTTGTCGAACATGTACGTGGTCATGTTCATCTCGTGTGATACGACATACCGGATGTTGTGACTCATCATTGAGCAACCACACTCGTGCCTCATCATGAGTAATTGCAACAATCACTGCCCTATTGCGAATTTGATCAATATCAACATCGTTCATGTAGGTGAAACTACGGGGCGATAGTCATTACTTTTGTCCATTTTGACAAGTCGGTATGAATTCTCATCACCTTTATTTCGGCGCCAATTTACGGTGACCTTATTGACAACAAAAGATTGTCATAAGGGAGAAAACAATGAACATTCACTACTTCAAGAGACACAGGGGAAGAAAGGTTGCAGGCATAGCAGTGATTGCATTGGCGGCATCTGCATGTATCAGTAATCCGACCACTGCGCAATCAACTTCAGTACCTGCCGCCCGATACGGCGGAAGTGTCACAGTGGGAATCTTTGACACTCTTCCAGGATTCTGCGTGGGAAATAACCCTGCAAACTCGGCACTAATGGCAACACGAAGCATCTATGAGACATTGTTTGAGAAGTCAAGTTCCGGCTTGATGGTCGGGCTATTAGCTCGATACGCAACACCCTCAAGTGATCGCAAAACTTGGACAGTCACATTGCGAGAAGGCGTGACATTCCATGACGGCAGTGCATTTGATGCTGCAGCAGTGGTTGCAAATTTCAACGCAATTACTGGACGCACAGCACTTGGTGCTTATGTTGCAAGCGGACCTGCAGGCTTGGCTTCTAAGTCATACACAATTGGTACAGGAACAGCGTTCACTGCGAATATCAAATCCTTTTCAGTGAAATCTGAATTCGTCGTTGAGTTCGTACTAGATCGAGCCCAATACGATTTCCGTTCAACGCTGTATGCGTCAGGGCGATTCTTTATGCGCTCACCGGCCCAACTTGCAGATTCAACAACATGCGCCCAGAACCCCATCGGCACTGGACCATTCAAAATCTCCAGCTGGACCGTCGATCGACTAGAGGTTGTTCGCAATAATGATTATTGGCGGCACGACCCAAAGACGAATGCTCGACTTCCCTATCTCGACCGAATCATATTCACAAATGTCAAAGAGTCGTCGCAGCGTTCATCTGCAATACGAAGAGGAACAATTGATGCTGCGTTCTTTTCGGCAGCCACAGATTCCACATTCGTAAAAGATCTGCGGGCACGTCGAACCCTGGTGAGGGAATTCAAATCCCCCACTGAGTACTACCCATCGCTGTGGCTTAACCAGGGAAAGCCCAACTCCCCCTTTGCAAACCTCTCAGCTCGCAAGGCAGTTCTTTCATGTCTTGATCGCTCCAACTTCGTCAAGGTGCGAACTCGTAGCCAAGGCACCGTTGCAAAGTCACTTGTCGGACCTACAAGCTTGATGTATTCAACGAAGAACTTTCCGAAGTACAGCCCCAAGGCCGCGCGGCAACATGTGAAGGACTACTTGCTCCAAACAGGAGCGCCAGCGTTGACGTTCACATTCCCCGCCGACACCAGCACTGCTTCACAGTCAAATGCACGCTTTTTCAAAGCAACGTGGGCCAAGTGCAATATCACTGCGAACTATGTCGTCGAAGAGACAGCAAACGTCATCGCCAAGGCTTTCAACCCATCGGCCAAGTTGGCGCAAGGTGAGTACTACAACGCGTACGACGCAATCTTCATCACATTGCTGGAAGGACAAGATGTGGCATACAACGTGCCGTTCCTCGTCACGAATGCGTATTCGAGTACAAGTACGAACCCGGTACAAGCTTTGTTCAAGACATCATTGGGACCAGTACTCAGTTTGAATCACCACAATGACTCTGCGATTGACCAGTATTTCTACAACGGTCAAGCTGCTGCGAGTGCAAGTGCTGCACGATCACAACTACGAGCAGGAACTGCCTATTTGCAGAAGAACGCAGTGATGGGATCCGTGTATCACTTCTACTATTCGCTCTTCACCACGAAGAAGCTTGCCGGAATCGGAACACTCACCCTTCCCAACGGAAAGACTCAGCGCAGAGTCACCAACTGGGGCATTGACTGGACGGGTGTCTACAAGACGCGGTAGTCAGGAGTAAAAGTCCCGCAAGTCCTTCTTCAGCACTTTTCCAGCAGCATTGCGTGGAAGGTCCTCATGGTGCCAGAAGATCTTGCTGGGAACTTTAAAAGCTGACAGTCGCGAGGCCAAGTGGCGCAGAACTTCCTCTGCGCTGCTTGGGCCGTGGCCGTCCGCTGAAACAATGACGGCAGCCACTTCTTCGCCCAACTTCTCGTGAGGCAAACCAATCACTGCACAATCTTTTACTGCATCGACTTCAAACAGTGCAGTCTCCACCTCAACGCAATAGACGTTCTCGCCACCACGGAGCACCATGTCCTTGATTCGGTCAACAACAAAGATGTATCCGTCCTCATCTACAAAGCCAGCATCACCCGTGTGGAACCATCCGTTCACAAATGCCTTGGATGTCTCTTCGGGTTTGTTCCAGTAACCGCGAACATTGTTCGGACCATAGACACAGATTTCTCCGATAGATCCCTGCGGAACCTCATTGCCGTCTTCATCTGTAATCCTGATGTCCGTGCCGACATATGGCAAACCCACGCTGTCCTTCTTGGCAAAGTAGGCAGCACCACTGTTACCAATGATGGCGGCCGTTGTTTCAGTTAACCCATATCCATTTGCGGCGCTCACTTTGCCGGCAAAGTCGTTCTCAATGCGCGCCACTGAGTCTGGTGCAACCGGAGCTCCGCCTTGTGAGATTGCAGCAAGACTGCTGAGATCAAACTTGTCGCGTTCTGGATGTTCCAGCAGCGAACGAACGACAGTCGGCACGCCACCGAAAGATGCAACTTTGTATTTTTCAATGAGACGTAAAGCATCTGCGGCATCCCATTTGAATTGCGAGACGATTGCACCGCCGTTATACGTGTGTGATGTCATTCCGCACAGACCTGCAATGTGGAAATACGGAAAAGTCGTGAATGCAATCGCTTGAGGCTTCGGCACATCCGTAGCCGAAGGCACAACACCCGCCATTTTTCCCGCAAGCGCAACTGCAAATAAGCCATTCCAGATATTGGTGATGTAGTTGCGATTGCTTCCCGCAGCCCCCTTCGGAAAGCCTGTAGTTCCCGATGTGTAGAGAATGGTCGCGTCATCATCAGTTGCAATTTCGACATCGGGCAGTACAGCGGATGTATTCGAGGCAATTTGAGACCAAGCAAACGTTCCTGGCCTCGTGTCGCCACGCACCACAAGAACCGAATGCACACCGCGTTCCTTCAACATGTCGTCAGACAAACGATCAAGTCGTTCACCGTCAACGATTGCCGCTGTTGCTCCCGAGTCATTGAATGCATACTTGAGCTCTTCCGCGATCCACCAAGCATTCAGACTGACAGTGACTGCACCAATGCATTGGATGGCCCAATGCGCAAGAGCCCATTCGGGGTAGTTACGCATGCCGACAGCGACGCGGTCGCCCTTCTTGACACCACGCTCTACCAACCATGCAGCCACGGCTGTTACTTGCTGATGGGCTTGCCCATACGTGATCGTGACGTCGTCATAATGAAAGTACGGGGTGTCGCCACGCCCAGCTGCCGCTAACCACACTTCACGCAGACTTACAGGAGCGTTCTTGTACACCCGAACAGGATTTCCATGGACCGGGACAGTGGCCAGTTCAAAGGGCATCCCCGTCGCAGTGAGTTCAACAATGGCTTCAGCGCGTGTAGTCATGCGCCGACGGTATCAGTGACGCCCGTCACTCATAGGTACTGGACACGCAGAAAGGGCCGCCCATTCGGGCGACCCTTTCCTACTTAATAATTTCTAGTGATCTGACCTGTATTTATTCAGGAAAAAAATGAGTCGTGAAGACTCTTTGTACCGCGTTCTTTGGAAGGTTCGCATAGCTCGCCACCACCAAGTACCGCAAGACGGGATTTGTTGAAGACGGTGCAGCAAACGTACATGAATACACATTCAACTTCTTCTTGGGCACGACTTTGCACACGTTCTGGTATCTGATGCCAACACCAGGCAAAGCAGTACCAGCATTGACATAGAACAACGAGGGCAATTGGGTGCTAGACGAAGACCAAGACATCGTCACATTGCCATTCTTTGAAGAAATTGCAACATCTTCAGGCCTGGAAGCAAGCGCCACCAATCCAATAGTGGTGGATCCTGAAACTACTTGTGGAGCTGGTCCACCTTTGGTTCCTGAAAATTCGACTACATAACCAGAGATACTTCTCGCATCGCCTGACAAATCGTTCCACTTTCCACGCGAACCTTGCCAGTTTGTTGCAACGTAGTTTTCTCCAGTTTGTCCCCAGTTATTTGGCTCACCTGCAGCATCCCATGATGAATAAGTGTTCACAATTGTGTCGGCAATAGTTGCAGCTTTGTATTTCGTGCCTTGGTTTCCGGCCAGGGTCTCCACCGAGTTAGCACCGTTACATGCATCCGCACTACCTGCAGGCTTTGTAGAGCAAGCAGCTTGCCAGAAAGTCTTTCCCTTTTCTGGGCCAGTCATCCACTTGTATTCACCTTCACGGCCTGAGTCCGATCCACCGAGCCAAATATTGGATGCATTCTCGATGTTTGAAGAGATGAAACTGTTCTCACCTTCTGAAGTGACTGTTGCAAGATAACCCTTTACTCCTCTGAAGGTCTGCGTTTCTGCAGCAGCTTTTGCAGCATCCCAAGTGATTGCGGGCGCAGGGACGTACTTGAAAAAGTGTCCGTTCAATGGCTCGAACACCACTCCAGAGGTCTCTGTCGTGGCAACAACCTTCATCGTCACTTTGCCTCCGCTGTAGGAGTTCAATCGAAGGTCAGCAAGTGCTTTGTTGATTGCTGAAATCTTTCCTTTAAATGCAACAAAGTTCTGATTCTTAAAAGATGTGTAGCCGTAGTTGAGGGTGAGACCCTTTGTGTGCATTATCGAGAAGGTTGCCGCAGTGTTTTTAGTTCCCACGAGAGATACACCCACAACAATGTCCTTCAAATAGACGCCACCAATGCGGAAGTTTTTTGTCCACTGGTTATCGGTATTCGCCCAACGGTCGTACGCCGACGGCGCAATGACTTTTAAGGAAAAAATTCCTTGCGGTGCCGGACTCGCTTGCGTCACTGACGCCGCTGGCGCCATCACTGCAACGCTGAGCCCAAGACCGACAAGTAGTCGAACAATGGGACGAAATGTACGTGCTTTCATCTAACAATTTTCCCACTTCATCGCGATAAAGGTCTACACCGTTGACAGCGATGATGGATGAAATCCGCCACATAGAAAAGATAGGCAGAGACTTAAAGGAACTACCCAAACAAAATGGAGGCGACGCCGAGAATCGAACTCGGATAAACGGCTTTGCAGGCCGCTGCGTAAACCATTCCGCCACGTCGCCAGAAGCAGTGCGAACACTGCAACGCATCAACTCTACAGGGGTTCCGAATGGACTCCCCTGACGCAATTACCCCTTACGGATTGCGTGGAAGATGGTGCGAGTTCCGCCTGCAAGAAGCATCTTCGACTTGATATCGAAGCGTTCTGACAGCAGACGCTCAAAGTTCTCGAGATTGAAGTCATCGTGAATGCCATCGCGCTTGTTCTGCAGGAGCTTGCGCACCATTGGATCGTCTGCATGAGGCATTTCGATAATCAGTTCAGGCGAAAGATCACGGAACATGTCAAGTTGAGAAGCAATTGGCACGTTGAAAGTGATTGCCATGTGGTGAATCACGGCAAGAGCCATCACGATGTCCGGATTTCCACGATCAAACACACCAGGACGTTCTTGACCGCGCCAGCCGACACCACCACCGGAGTCGGTGAGGTCGACGTACAAAGGAAGAATCTTGTTGTTCTTCTCTGCCTTCAACACGTTGTACAAACGATCGACGACCAATGGATCTGCATCCATGGCCACGACGTAATCGGAATGTGCAGATGCGATGCGACTGAAGACTCCGTCGTTGCAACCAATGTCCCACACCTGCTTGCGCGGTGCCGATGCCACTGCATCGCGAACGAACTTCTGCTTTTCATCCAAGCTGGATTCGAGGTAGTGACTACGTTCGGAATAGTTAGACCAGGTGGACTTCTTGTCGCCGAGGTTCAACTTTTGAACAATCTTTTCAAGCTTGCGCATGGTGGCATCAAGAACTTGAGCGTTCATGCCGGCCTTTGCTGAGGCCTTCTTTACGTCGGTATCAGAGTCAGCAAAACGGTTTGACGCTGCAGCGTGCAACACCACGTGAGTGAGGCGACCCTTGCGTGGATGACGAATGCTGGATGGCAACAACTTACGCATTGTGTCGGGTGAAATTCCATTGACCGATCCGCGGAGGAATGGCTGGTATTGAACACCGAGATACGCCTGCATCATGAGTGGGTACAGGAACAATTCACAGAACTGCTTGTAGCCGTACCAGGGATCGCCCTTGCGGCGCTTTTCAAAAGATCCAGCGTCAATGAACTGTGGACGTGATCCAATGAACTGCACGTTGTACGGAGTCGCATCTTTCAGACCAATGCCATCGCCCAAGGTCTCACGAGTGAGCTTCAACTGCAGCAACGCAGCATCCTTCAACATGGAGAAGGTCCATTCGTATGGGTACGAAATGAACGGCAACATGGGGTGAGTCATTGCTGACTCCCATGGAGCCGAAAGACCGACAGCAGCCGGCTCCACGATGGTGGACTCAATGAGTTCTCCAGAAGCAAGAGCCCCCTGAATGGACTTCTTGTTCCAGACAGCCTTGATGTCCTTCGCACCCTCTTCGGTGAAAGCGCGTACAACGCGACCCTCACCAACGAACACCCTGCTTAAGGGGTCACGAAAAGAGCCTGGATCTTGGGAAATGCCTGCCATGGGTTAGTCGTGTGATGATTCGGACTCGTCGTCTTCCGAAGAATCAGACACGGGCAACGGCTTACCGGTGACCTTCGAGCGGAGACGGGCCATACCCATCTTGAAAGCGACGGCAAGGCCAGCGAAACCACCGGCGACAGCGGTGACAATCATGCTGCCGGTTTGAGCATCCAAATAAGAGAACATGGCTTTCAGGCTACCCCACAGCCCTCAATTGAGGTTGAGACCCTAAATACCCCTGTTGAGGTCGGATTTAGTCGTTATCCTCGGCGCATGCCTCAAAACCCTGACACCACAGCGATTACAGCAGGTCGGGGCACCGCCAAATCTCTTGCTCCGGGGCTGTCGCCGTCGACGGTATGGGAGAGCGACAGTCTTCAAGACGCCACCCAACGTGCCACCAGTCTTCGGTCTGGGGAGTTCTATACCCGCTTCGCCAATCCGACTGTCACCCAATTCGAACAGGCAATTGCAGAACTCGAAGGTGCGGAGTCAGCGCTTGCATTTGGCTCAGGCATGGGCGCATTGTCATCTCTCGTATTGGCGCTCTGCGGCCAAGGCTCACACATCGTTGCGCAGAACAATATTTATGGCGCAACGCTTTCTTTCTTATTAGGCCCGTGTGCCCGCTTCGGCATCGAGACCACATTGGTGGATCCCACTGTTCCCGGCTCTTTTGCTGCTGCTGTAATTCCCGGACGCACGATGCTTGTGATCGCCGAGACACCATCGAACCCCCGCTTATCAATCACCAATCTCGCTGAGCTCGGGCCCATCAAGGGGCCCTTCACGGTGGTCGATTCCACTTTGGCCACCCCCATGGGTCAACGACCTCTCGACTTTGGAGTTGACATAGTTCTGCACTCCGCCACAAAGGGAATCGGTGGACACAATGATGCTCTGTTGGGTGTCATTGCAGGTGAACGTGAACTTTTGAATGATGTGTGGTCATACGCCGTCATGCACGGGGCTTCTGCTTCTCCGTATGACGCACTCAATGCACTTCGCGGGATTCGCACTCTTGCAGTGCGCACTGAGCGCCAAAACAAAACAGCACTCACACTCGCCCACGCTCTTGAAGCGCACCCAGCAATCACTTCCGTCTTCCATCCGTTCCTGGAGTCACACCCACAACACGCACTTGCAAAATCACAGATGCGTTACGGCGGAACAATTGTTGCTGTGGAAATCAATGGCGGATTTGAAGAGTGCAATGCATTTGTCAAGAAGCTCTCACTCGCCCACATCGCAACTTCTTTTGGTGGGCCAGAAACACTCGTGTGTCATCCAGCCACCAGCACTCACGCAGGACTGTCGACGGACGCTCTCAATGCAGTTGGCGTGACGCAAGGTCTATTGCGATTCTCCATCGGTCTTGAAGATGCCGATGACTTGGTGAATGACATCACCAACGCACTGAAGAAATAAAGAACTAAATCTTTTTTGGCGGGCGCGGGATAAAGCCGCTGGTGCGCGCCACGTAATCGGCGTAACCCTCACGTCGACGACTCAATGAACGTTCCAACATCGGCACACCTGAAATCTTCAACAAGAAAAACGTCATCACAACGGGCCCGATCAGTCCAAAGATTCCTGAACCGGTTTCTGCACCAACGATGCCGATACCCCACCACAACAGTGCATCACCGAAATAATTCGGATGGCGAGTCAGGCTCCACAAACCCTTGTCCATCACCTTGGTGGCGTTCACAGGATCCTTCTTGAATTTGGCCAACTGATAATCGCCCACAGCTTCAAACGTCAGACCAACAATCCACAACATGATTCCCATGACAGCGATGGGACCAACACCAGGAGAAACATCAGCGTTTCCGAGAATGACGGGCAAGGAAACGGTCCACATCAAAACACCTTGCAAACTAAAGACCGTTACAAGACTGATGACGCCGAAGTTCTTGCCCTTCTTCTTACGCATCGCTTTGTAACGCCAATCTTCTCCGTGGCCGATGTTGCGCTTTGCGAGATACAACGCAAGACGCATTCCCCAGAGACCCACCATGATGGCCAGCAGTAATTGACGTCCGCTATTGCCATCCACCGTTAAAGCCAAGACCCATGATGTGACTGCAAAACCTGCACCCCAGACGATGTCAACAATCGAAGCATTCTTAATGATGAGACTGATGATCCACGTAGCCACCATCACTACAGCAATCGTGACCGCCGCCATCAACATTGCATTACCCATTGTTCACTCCAATCGAGAGAGATTGTTCTGAGACTAATTGCGAGACAGCTGCATCCATTGCAATCCACTGTTCATCCAGCCAAGAAACGAATGCTTCGCCGGTAGCCACTGTTGCGCGCTGATGTTCTACAACTCGCACCTGCACTCGCACCGCACTCTTCGCAAGATGCTTCACAATTCCGCGAAAGGTGTCCATGCCATCAAATCCGGCATGCCACATCGTGACGACTTTTGCATTAGGCACTGCGGCGAGCAGCGCACTGACACCTGCGGTCTTTGGGGCCATCAGGAAGCGAAGATTTTCCAAACGGCGAGCACGGTCTGGCGACTTTGTTTGCAAGAGGTTCAGAATTCGCTCTCGCTTCTTATCGTTCGCACGAGTTCCTTCTGGGAAAATCACCGCAACGTCTCGAACGCCAAGACCCTCAGCCATCTTCTCTATGCCTTGCAATTCGGTAGCCACGTCAGAAGATGCCCGATTCAGGAAATAGTTCGGTAAACGATGCCCCACAATGTCCAAACATGGATCGAGCTGCAATTCCTTCTTGAGCACGTACCGGGGACGAAGGCCAGATCGCGTGGCAAACACCCATGCACTCATAACGGAATCCGCAAGGCTTGCGTGTCGACACAGTGCGATGAACGGACCGTCGCTCAATTGATCTGCGCCCTCAACGTCAATTCGTAGACCCACGGTGAGCGACAAAGCACCCACGACTCCACGAGTCCATAACTTCTGCAATGCATAGTTCAAGTTCTGGTTTTGCGATTGTCCAGTGATCCACAATGCAGCTGCTGACAACACGCCCAAGGTCTCCAGCCATGCCCACAAAAGTCCAAACATCGTGAAACGCAAGAGAGGAAAGCGCCACTTCCGTCGGATGAGGTCTGAGAAGAACATGATCGGGACCCACAGGGGTACGGAGACAAGAAGCCCGATGGCCATCGATGCGACGGCGAGAACCATGACGGGGCGCCGAACCCATGTTCTCTCCATGTCCGAACCCTATTCCCTGGCTGGGGGTACGTAGGGAGACCTAACAAGGGCAAGGACATACCTTTTACATTTTGTAAACTTCGGAGGTGACTGACATTGCCTCCACCGGAACCCGCGTCTCCTTCAAAGTCAACGGACGAGATGTTTCCGTTTCCGTCGACCACCCGCACCTTCTCTCCGCATTGCGCGAGGAACTCGACATCACCTCTCCGAAGGATGGTTGCTCCCCTTCTGGCCAGTGCGGCTGCTGCACCATCATGATTGATGGCAAAGCACAGGTGAGCTGCCAGTACCCCGTCGCAAAGGCCGAGGGCAAGGAAATCACCACGTTGGAAGGTGTCGACGAGGAAGAGCGCACAAGGTACTCCGATGCATTTTCTGCCTGCGGCGGACTGCAATGCGGATTTTGCATCCCCGGCATCGTGATGCGTGCCAAGTCACAAGTGGACAAGAAAGGAGCAGACCTCAAGCGCGAAGACATGGCTCGACACCTTGGTGCCCACCTGTGTCGCTGTACCGGATACGTCAAGGTTCTTGACGCAATCGAAACAGTGGCCAAAGGAACGCCCGTCGATGTTTCTATGCCAGGCGGTGTTGGATCGCGCGGCATTAAGTACGAGGCATCCGAACTCGCACTAGGAGATCGTGGCTATGTCGACGACATCCGAGTTCCTGGCATGTTGCACGGCGCACTACATCTCACCAAGCATGTTCGCGCCGACATCATCTCAATAGATACAAGCAAAGCAGAGTCGGCCCCCGGAGTCGTCGCGGTCTACACACGTGAAGATGTTCCAGGCACCAACAAAGTCGGCATCATTTACAAAGACTGGCCCGTATTCATCGGTGCCGGTGAGCGCACCTCGTACGCCGGTGACGTGCTTGCCATTGTCGTAGCGAACACCCGTCGCGAAGCACGTGCCGCAGCAGCACTCATCAACGTTGAATACGCACCGCTGCGCCCCATCGTCGACGCCAAAGCTGCAATCAACGACCCAGAGATCGCAGTTGCAGGAACAGACAGCAATGTTTTGTCTCGCAGCGAATACACCCGTGGCGATGTCGATGCGCAACTTGCCTCCAGCGCTTTCGTGGTGAAGGAAACATTCAATACCCAACGCATTGAACATGCATTCCTTGAACCCGAGTCAACACTCGCTGTTCCCGACAAGGGCGAAGGAACCATGCATGTCTATTCAGGCGGTCAAGGCGTGTGGGATGACCGCGATCAGATCTGTGCACTTCTTGATATCTCCACCGAGAAAGTGACAGTGGAACTCGTATCCAATGGCGGTGGTTTCGGCGGCAAAGAAGACATGTCGAACCAAGGCCAAACAGCGCTCGCCGCATGGTTGCTTCAGCGCCCCGTGAAGTGCACCCTCTCTCGTGAAGAGAGCTTGCTGATGCACGCAAAACGTCACCCGATTGAAATGGAATACACCGTTGGTTGCGATGCCAACGGAAAAATCACCGCAGTTCGTGCGCGCATGATTGGCGACTCTGGTTCATATGCATCCGTGGGCATGAAGGTTCTCGAGCGAGCAGCGGGACACGCCACTGGTCCGTATCACACGCCTGCCGTCGACGTTTCCTCTGTTGCAGTACGCACAAACAACCCAGTGTGTGGAGCATTCCGTGGATTCGGCGCCAACCAAGCACAGTTCGCAATGGAAGGTTGCCTTGATCGCCTAGCAGAGATGGCCGAAATCTCAAGTTGGGAAATTCGTAAGCGCAATGTGATTCACCCTGGCGAAGTGTGGGGTCCTGGCCAGATTATGGATGATGGCTGCCTGGGAGCAGAGACATGTCTTGACACCATCAAAGATGAATATGACGCGGCAGTCGCCGCAGGCAAAGCAGTGGGACTTGGGCTCGGCCTGAAGAACTCGGGACTTGGTAACGGCTTCCGCGAAATATCTAAGGCCGCGATTCACTTCCGTACAGACGGCATTGTCGAGGTTCGTCACGGCTGGACTGAGATGGGACAAGGCGTGCACACTGTCGCTCTGCAAGTTGCCGTTGAGGAACTCGGCATCGAAGCATCCAGCATCCGTGTCATTGTCGACACCACGCGACAACTCGGATTCGGACAGACAACAGGAAGTCGCGGAACCTTGATGGCTGCAGCAAGCGTGAAAGCTGCTTGCGCAGAAGCAAACAAGGACGGCCGAAAGATAGGAGTTGATTACATCGGCGAATACGTCGTCGACTGGACTCAGCATTTGGGCGAACCCGGCGTTGAAAACCCCACCATTCACTCTGCATTCGGTTATGCCGCGCAACTTGTTGTGATGGACCCAACAACCCAAGAAATCGAAAAGGTTGTTGCGGTGCATGACGTGGGACGCGCAGTGAACCCCACTCTGTGTGAAGGACAAATCGAAGGCGCCGTCCACATGGGCCTCGGATACGCACTCAGCGAAGACTTCCCTAGTGACGAAACCGGCTTTCCCACCAACATGACTCTTCGTTCGCTCGGCATCTTGCGCGCGAAAGACGTGCCAAACATTGAGGTGACTCTCGTGGAATGCCCACAACCAAAGAGCCCATACGGAATCAAAGGTGTGGGAGAAATCGGACTTGTACCAACGGCACCTGCGGTTGCTGCAGCACTGCACAACGCAGATGGCCAGTGGCGCACTCGCCTACCGATGAAACCAAAGAACGACAGTTCAAACGATTAAGAATTACCAGGAACAAGGAGACACCATGTCAAGCCCCGCAGCTATTTATCTTCAAGATGCACACCCCATCAAAGAAGGAATGGAATACACAAAGTACGCAGAGGAAAAGGGTTTCGAAGCCGTATGGCAGGCAGATAGTCGCCTTGTCCGTGACGCCATTGTTCCTATGTCAGCTTTCGCTGCCGTCACAGACAACATCAAAATTGGTTCCGGAGTTGTGGACTGCTGGACTCGAAACCCTGCCCGTCTTGCGGCCACTTTCTCCACACTCGACGACCTCGCTCCTGGTCGCGTGATTCTTGGAATTGGCGCATGGTGGGATCCGCTCGCAGCAAAGGTGGGCGTTTCTCGCGCAAAGCCACTGCGTGCAATGCGCGAGATCATCACTGCAGTTCGAGGACTTCTTGCAAACGAAACAGTGACGATGGACGGTGAGTTCGTTCACCTTGACGGCGTTGAACTCGATTACGTCTACCAAGAACGCCGTCCCAAGCATGTTCCGATCTATCTCGGTGCAACCGGAATGCAGATGATGGAACTCGCAGGCGAAATTGCCGATGGAGTGGTCCTCAACTATCTCGTCTCGCCTGACTACAACAAGACAGCAATTGAGGCCCTCGCAAAGGGTGCCGACAAGGCTGGCCGCAAGTGGGAAGAGATCGACCGTCCACAGTTGGTTGTCTGCAGTGTCCACGAAGACCGCAAGACAGCACTCGATATGGCTCGCCTGATGGTGACGCAGTATCTCGGTCAACAGCCACACATCATGAAGGCATCTGGCGTACCACAGTCTCTGCTCGACAAGGTGGGTGAGGTTCTTACTTGGCCAGCAACACATGAACAAGTGGTTGCAGCCTCGAAATTGGTACCTGACGAAATCGTTCAGATGCTGACAGCATCAGGCACACCTGATGACGCACGTGCGAAGGTTCGCGAATACATGAAGGATGGTGCGACATGCCCCATCCTTTACCCATTGGGTGACGTGAAGGCAATGATTGATGCGTTCTCCGGATGGACTGCATAAGCACTCCCCTTCGCGGAATACGCTGAGGCAGTGAGCCTGCAACAGCCATTAACGAACAAGTTGGTTGGCTTCGGCGCGTCCATCTTTGCGGAGATGACAGCACTTGCCCTGAAAACGGGCGCAATCAATCTTGGACAAGGCTTTCCTGACTACAACGGCCCGGAGGATGTCCTTGAAGCTGCTCGCCACGAAATTGCGCGAGGCAACAACCAATACCCACCAGGGATTGGTCAGCCTGATTTGCGAACCGCTATCAGCGAACATCAGAAGCGATTTTGGAATCTCTCCTACGATTCCGACTCCGAAGTACTTGTCACTATGGGAGCCACGGAGGCCCTAGCGGGTGCACTGCTTGGACTCTTAAACCCTGGCGATGAAGTAGTGGTCTTTGAGCCGTTGTTTGATACCTACGCCGGCTGTGTTGCACTTGCAGGCGGAGTGCTTGCTCCTGTCACACTGCGTCCTCAAACAGACGGTCGTTACGGCTTTGACATCAATGAATTGCGCTCAGCCATCACACCACGCACGCGAGTCATCCTGCTGAATTCACCTCACAACCCCACTGGGATGGTGTTCAACTCTGAGGAACTACAACAGGTTGCAAACATTGCGTTGGAACGAGACCTGATCGTTATCTCAGATGAGGTGTATGAACACCTTGTCTTCGATGATGCACAACACATTCCCATCGCCACCCTCCCAGGAATGTGGGAACGAACAATCACTATCTCATCCGGTGGAAAAACCTTCAACACAACTGGTTGGAAAATTGGCTGGGCATGTGCACCAGCGCCTCTGCTCCATGCAGTTCGCATGGCAAAGCAATTATTTACTTTTGCGGGTGGCACCCCATTTCAAACAGCAATCTCAATTGGGCTTCGTCTGCCAGATGAGTATTTCGGTCGTCTCGCTTCAGATCTTCAGTCCAAGCGAGACGTCCTGATGGAAGCATTGACGGCTGCCAACCTGCAACCAATTCGCCCTGAAGGCACATACTTCATCACCGCAGATATTCGTCAGCGCTGGCCACATGGAGACGCCATGGATTTCTGTCGCGCATTACCTGCGTCTTGCGGCGTCGTCGCTATTCCCGGATCAGTCCTGTACGACCCTCGCCATTCGGAAGAAGGAAAACATTTGGTGAGATTCGCATTCTGCAAACAAGACGACACAATGAAATTAGCCTCTGAGAAATTGAGGAACTGGGTATGAAGGTTGCCGTCATCCAACACGACATTGTTTGGGCAAATCGGGATGCAAATTTCGATGCTCTCACTCCACTGATCGAAAAAGCCGCAACAAACAACGCTCAACTCGTCGTTCTCTCAGAAATGTTTTCAACCGGATTTGTTGTTGATCGTGATGACATCGGAGAAATAACAGGAGGACCTTCCTCTGCGTTCCTTTCTCGCATGGCACAGCTACACAACATCACCATTTGCGGCAGTTGCCCTGAGACCCAGACAGACGACCCGCGTCCGTTTAACTCGCTCGTTGTCGCCCGTCCTGACGGAACTTTTGATCGCTATTCAAAGATTCACCCGTTCACCTACGGCGGCGAAGACAAACACTTCCGCGCCGGATCTGCTTTCAATACAGTGCTTGTCAATGGCATTCGCCTTTCCCTCTTTGTGTGTTACGACTTGCGCTTTGCTGATGAGTTCTGGGCTCTCGCCCATGACACCGATGCTTATGTCATCCCTGCCAATTGGCCAGAGTCACGTAGTGAACATTGGAAGGCCTTGCTGACTGCTCGTGCAATCGAGAATCAGGCTTATGTCATCGGCTGCAATCGCATCGGCGAAGGCGGGAAACTTCAGTATTCGGGCGACAGTCGCATCATTGATCCGCTCGGCGTCGTCATCGCAGATGCAGGCAACACGTCCACCATTATTTATGCAGACATTGATGCATCTCATGTGGCAGCAGTTCGAGAGAAGTTTCCGTTCCTACAAGACCGTCGGTAGTCGATAAGAGGGCTTCTCGACATTACCTACAACGGGCGCATGCCTTTTCCGCAACTAGAACCTGCGTATCCTTGTTCAGTGAACGAAAGTAAGCGCAAACAACTGCTGGGAAGACTGGCATCAGCCGTCGGTCTCCTCATCGGCATTGCTGGTATCGCATTTGTCGTTCGCACCATTGTTTCTAAGCGCGACGAAGTTTCGGATGCATTCGCACACCTCGATGGCGTCACACTCATTGCAAGTCTTGCCCTAGGACTCTCCGCCATGACACTGATTGGCTATCAATGGACACGCATGCTTGTCACCCGCGGTCATCATGCACCACCTCGCTCAGCCATGGCGTGGTATTTCGCTGGACAACTCGGCAAATACGTACCTGGTGGCATTTGGCCCATCGTTGGGCGCGCAGAGCTTGCAACACGTGGCGGCGTTCCACGCACTGATGCTTATGCAGCAACAGGGCTTTCCATGGTGACCACCTATCTAGCTGCTGCGCTTACCATCTGCATTGGTTCGCTACTTTCGTGGTCATATCCGGTCATCGGCATTTTGGGTCTTATCGGCCTCACCACCGGCTTTGCCGCGTTTAGTAATTCATTTCTCCGAACAAAAGCTCTCTCCGTTCTCGGTCGCATCAGCCCTCGTGCTTCTGCTTTAACAGAACCACGTCGCCTCTTGGTCCTCACGATTACTCATCTGCCAGCCTGGCTTTTGATGTCGCTCTCAACCTCGGTCACTGCTTCTGCGTTCGGTGCACACATCGGAATACTGCACATGCTGTTCATCACCTCAGCTTCGTGGTTAGCAGGCTTCGTCGTGGTCGGAGTTCCTGGTGGCATCGGAGTGCGGGAATCTGTTTTCACCGCTCTTGCCGGTACAGCGATCTCCCCTGGCGTCGCCGTCTCTCTTGCTCTCGCAAGTCGAGTTGTATTTATTGCTGTTGACCTCATTGGTGCGCTTGTGGCAAACATTGTCGCCAAGACGCACTCGTCAACTAAAGCCTGAGAATCTGTCTCTCGAAATTTCTTTGCGCTGACCGCTCAAACTCTTCACACGCAAAATGCGAACAACAAACCAACGCACATAGCGCATGATGTATCCGCGTAATTCAAGAGTGGCCTTGCGCAGTTTCATGTATTTGTAGCGATGAGCCGCCATTAGAGACTGCTTGCGTACGAGTTCTCGATGAAACTTCGTTACCTGTCGACGTGGCTTTAATGAACCAAATCCTTCATTAGGACCATGCAGTTCGGGTGTATGCAAACCGATTTCACGAAGGTAGGCGGCGTAGGCGTATGCGAATTCACCAAAGACCACACGTTCTGTTTGAGACTCCCGAATCTCGTCTTCACCCACCTGGATCGAGACACAACTGCCATCATCCACCAAAGACTGAAGCGACGTCTCGGCGAACTCAGTGCGACAGACCACGAGGCTGATACCGGTTTTCGTAAAAACGGTGCTGGGAAGCCACGCATCACCAACGACAAGGTCTGCCAAGAAATTTGAGTGATTAATACAAACATGGCATCGGGAGGTGTTGAAGTGACGATCAAACGCGACCTGATAACCAAAGTCAACACGACGACTTGCAGTGAAAACGTCGCCGTCATTCGTTGTGACCGTCAACTTGCCGACAGGACCGCCACCGCGATACGAGATGTCAGAAATATCTTCAGGGTTGTAGCCGAGGTACTCGCCCATTGCATTAATGCTGTGGTGGGAGTACTGCCAGCCGCACAGCAAACCGATCGTGATTGCAATCTTCTCGCGTAATTCAGGCGCTTGCTGCTTCACCCACGAGTACATGCCTTCTAACTGGCATGGAATTGCCACAACAGCCAAACGGCCCGGTGTGTCGCGCAACAACTGCAGAGCAGGCGTCTGTTTCAAGTTGTGATAAATCGATCCAGGCAAGGTGTCGACATCTTCTGGCGACGTCACCAATCGCGCCGCAAACTCAATTCCATCAACATGGTCTAAAGCGATGACACCATCAATCTGCCCACTAGAGAGAAGATGGCGAAGAAGTTCCTTAATCAGACCACCTGAACTGGCCTTCATATTGCGCCCATTGTTCGTACTCTGCGAAAGATGCACCGAACGCACTACACCAAACGGTCCCACCTCCGCACCTGGAAACAGATAGTTCTGCAAGCCCGCATAATCAACTGACACAGCAGGACACACACTTGCCGCTGCGGCGGACCCTGCAGATTCAGGCTCGTAAATCAAGCGCTGTGGGTTTAGAGACACCTTCACCGAACCGTCGGCCATCTCACATGCTCCACAGCCAATGCACATGCCCGACGAGATGACGCCGGAGAGATCAGTTGTCACGTTCATGTCCGAGCCGCCTGCGCAATAATGCTGAAGTTCAATGCTGATCGTTCTTTCACTGCAGGAAGAGCCTCACGGATCTGAGCTTCAATCGCTGCTTTCTCTGCAAGACAACGTGCCACATTCGCGACGATGTCCGATGGTGTCGAAAGAGTCGATGAATCCATTCCAAATTCGGCCAAACCAAAATCGTCCAAGACTTCTCGGTACTTATGACTCCAGCCGACAACCACTGTTGGAGTGCATGTCGACAAACCTGAGATCATTGCGTGGAAACGTGAAGTGACAAGCACTTCACCCTGACTGATGAGGCGCCGCAATTCTCCGGCAGATAGATCTTCGTCAACACCGACCACTTTGGGGTCATCCGATAGACGCGCAGCTACTTGTTGACACACCGGCCCATCATTCATTCGACCTTCGGGCTGTCCCACGCGATACGAATGCGGAGCGATCACAACGCCTAGACCAGTCGCATCACGAATATTGCGAATCAGAATTTCGACAGCAGAGACGTAATCAGCACCGTTTGCTTCGTATAAACCCCGAACCACAGAACTAGGCATGACAACAATGAAAGGTCCGCCAATGACATTGAGCGAATCAACAACAGGACCGGGCAATGTTCCCGCCTCGTCAAGTGAAAACGCGAGATCCGCCACATTGGTCACATTCGTCAACTTCAATGTGTCGAGGTGTTCACGTGTCCGTGCGCCTCTTGCACACACTGCAGCGAGACGAGGAAGAACAATCTTTGCCAACAAACGATTGGGCTGAGTCTTGAACGGACCCATGGCCTGCGCAGCTTTCACTGTGGGCACACCGAGCAACAGCGACAGTCCGGTCATCAAACTGTTGTACACGGTGATGGGAATCCCCCTTCCGTCAACAAAAGAAATACCGGCTACGTCCACTACAACAGCAGAATCCAAAATTGAACGGCAGGCACGAGTACGCACCCAGCCAAGCGGTAGACGCAATGTTCGAGCAATGAACGCCAGCACTGCGACCGGAATCTCCACGGCAGCGAGACGTAATGGCTGCAATCCAACAACACGAGCATTCGCGCCTTGAGGAATCTTGGGTGCATCAGCTTCTGGATACGTGGTCAAGATGTCAAAGCGGCAGTCCCCCATCTCCGAAGGAAGACAAGCGATAACCGTCTCCAACATGGCTGCAGCTCCCTTGTTGGCGGACAAGGCAGCCCCGACGATGGAAACTTTCCGCGATGAACTAACCACGGGAGAAATCAAGCAGGTGAAACTGAAGTCGGCGACTTCGTGGCACGTACGACAAGGTCAGCAAGAAGTCCGACTGTGATGACTTGCAACGCAGCAAAGAAAACCAACAAGGTGTTGGCGGCCAAACGGAAGTCGCGACCCGCCCAATCGAATCCAAGCTTGACGAATCCTGCACCAAGAAGCACAAGACCGATCGGCAAGAAAACCTTTAAAGGGTTGTACGACAACGTCATACGAATGACCTGCAAGATGTAACGACGAGTGTCCTTCAGCCAGTGGAATTTCGATCGGCCCGCGCGAGGGAAATATTCGATCGGGAAGAATCCGATGGAATAACCATTTCCAAGGAACGACATGGTCAAAGTCGTGACACACGAAAAGCCCTTTGGCAATTCGTGGACATATTGCATAGCGACGTCTCGACGGAATGCACGCAGACCGGAGTTCAAATCCTTGATGTCAGTCTCAGACAAATAGCTGGCGAGCTTGCGGATGATCCATTTCGCGGGCGTGCGAAGAAGTTTGTGCGTTCCTTCTTCTGTCTGACGCCAGCCAACAACGTGGTCAACACCCTCCATGGAATCAACAAGTTCTGGAATCAAATTGTTGGGATATGTCATGTCGACGTCTGTCCACACCACGACTCGCCCGCGAGCAGCCGTGGTACCCGTGCGACGAGCTGCACCACTTCCAGAGTTACGACGATGGGTGATCAGAGTGATGCCAGGAATGTCAGCAAGTTCCTTTTCAGAACCGTCGTTACTTCCGTCGTCAACAACGATTAATTCGAAGGAGTACTTCGAGGCTTCCAAGGCTTCTCGAATGCGCTCAATCTCAGCGCGGAGGTGACCCTTCTCGTTATAGATAGGGAGAACAACGCTCACATCGCACTGGTCGGGGGTGTACTCGGTCATGTCAATTCCTGGCTTCTTCGATCAGCAGTGGGCAGTTCCAGCCCGTTGCCACAGTACTCGCCCCACTGCGCTCTCTGTGGCGACGATGGTCCAAATGCCGTCCGTTGGCGGCTTATTGGGCATTCCATAGACACAGGAAAATGACTTTGGCACCTTCGCGCGAGGCCCTGAAACATTGAATCGCACGACCCGAATGGGATGCAGTTTGTAACGCATGTAGTAGTACGAGCGGTCATTTCGAATCTCAATATCGAAACCGACCCTTGCAGTTCCAGAGTCCTTCACCATCTGCACTGTCTGATTCGTATCTTTCAAACGCTCGGTGCGGCTGAGAATGCTTCGTTGCCCCGAATACATCGAACTGGCAGCGAACATAACGACCAGTGCCAATACGGCAACTGGACCCTTGGCTCGTGCAATCATCCACAGCACTAACGCCACCGCAGTAAACAACAACCCGAACGTGATGAGGCCCGGACGAATGATGTAACGCGCAATATCGATACCCACAATGTTGGGGTACACAATGCTGTCTCTGTAGTGGCTGCCCTTGACGCCATCACCAAAGTCGATCAATACGTACAAACCCGAAACAGAAATAATTCCAAGACCCGTGAGCAACCACGCACGCTGCGCCAAAAGTGAGGAACGCTCAAGGCCGATGCATGCAATCATCAACAAAGCGGGAACCATCATCTCGACGTAGCGGCCATAAATCAGATGATCCCCTCGGTTGCCGTACAACAGCTGTAGACCACCAGTGAAAATAATCGCAAACGCTCCCAACAGCACCACAAGCAATGTCAGTCGCTCTGCGTCTTTTGTTGAGGACTTGTAACCGCCATCCGAAAAGAAGACACGGGAAACGATGAAGAACAAGGTGATACCAAGCAACCCGAATGAACTCGCAATGAGATACCAACTCTGCCCCACCATTGTTCGAATCAATGCTGGCCATACATGCGGGTTCACCAAACGCTCCAACAGGCGATTCTCTTGGTCATATGAAGTCGTGTAAACGGAAGTTTTGACGAACTTGTTCAGCAGATGAGAGAACTCGTATCCAATTGCTGTCACGAAAACAGCAGCCGTAGCAACACGGACGCTGATTTCCTTCTGCAACCACCACAGTGCGAACACAAGGCAAACAATGGGCAACAGAAGTAGAAAACGTCCATGCAGTGCCGGCATTAGTCCGGTGAACAGACCAAGACCCACGACCGACGTCAACGTCTTGTCTTTGGCAACACGCAGCAACAAACCAACAAAAAGGAGGAACGCCAAACGCGAGGCGGTCTCCGCCCAAGAGAACATTGCCGACACGATGGTGCCAGGCACAACGAAAACCAGAGCCGAGATCATGAATGACATCGCGCGCGACACACCAAAGCCTCTGCGAGCGAGCCGTCCGGCGTACCACGCAGCAACGACAGCTAGGACGACGTTGACAAGGAGGGAAAATCTGTAGGCACCACTAATAGATCCCGTGAGCAAAGCCCCTATTCCGGTGACGACTCCATATCCGGCTGGATAGAAACTTCCGGTAGGAATTGCCGCTTCATCATGGCCAATGAGGACCTGACCATTCGTCAGGAATCCCCATTCGTCAGGATGCACAGTTGGTCCGTATTGCCGAATTGCCACGGTCAGCATGAACAGACCACAGATGCCAGCTGCAACAAGCGCTAGCCGAGACTGCTGCGACGAGGGCGAAAAGGATTTCTCAGAATGGAGCCGAGAATCGAGTCGGCGTACACGGTTGAAATCCACGCATAGACCCTAGTTTCAGCCCCCGCCGCAAACGGGTAGCCCCGTTATGCCTGGTTGCGGCGAACGGCGTCCACGTAATCGGACCACTCATTGTCCAGCACATCAAGGAATGTGCGGGTCCATGTCTCATACAGAGGCCATTGGTCGCCCACCCAATGGTGAGCTTCCGTATGGCTCTTTCCTTCACGAAGCATGTACCACGCCTTCAAAACGAATGTGGTGCGGCTTCGTCCGCCATGGCAATGCACGACGACCTGACGACCTTCGGCCAAGAAAGCATCGATTGCCTCTACTGCTTCGCGCAACACAAAGAACAATTCCGGGTTGCGATCACCTTCGCTATCTCGCATGTACACGCCGCGTCGGTATGGGTGATGAATGAATCGATCATCCGTGATGCATAGAGACACCACGCCAAAATCGTTCGGAACGAGTCGGGCACCGTCCAGGTTCGATGCCCACACACCAAGTTCGTGCACTTTGCCTGGCTGCACAGGTGGCTCTACCCAACTACGTGGAGCATTGCCAAGACCCAACAATCGACGCGCCGTGTCGATGAGATCCTGACAGCGGTACTGCACCTTGCGGCCATCTGGCATGACGACATGTCCATGAACATACGTTGTCCAACGAACGGGGATTCCCTGCAAACCGTAGAAGGCTCCGGCCATCGCGCCTGCAATCGCCGCAACGGTGTCCGTGTCGCCACCAAGGTTGATGGCAGCAACAACGGCATCATGGAAAGACGTCGTGGCACGTACGGCCCAAATCGCCTGTGCAACAGCCGTCCAAATGGTGCCGTTTGGCGGACCCACATGCGACGTCGGATCAAACGCTGGCGAACAAATCTCAACAAACTGTTCCAACACGACCGACGCAAGTGGCGTACCAGCCAAGAACTCGAAAGCTGCTGTCACCGATGACTCGAAATCGCCCGTCACAATCGTGTGTCGAATGATTTCCGCGACGATGGCTGCTCCGGCGCTTGCTGCAGGATCGAAGTGCGTGATGGACGCCTGTGCCACAGCAATTTCATATGTCTTCTCACGGCCAGCAAGAACACCAACAATGCCGACAGGTGCAATTCGCATTGCAGCACCGTTACTTGCCGTACGCCCACTCAACATCTTGTGCGCCTTCTCCGCCGCACCAACATAAGAATCAAAGCGAAGCGCGGTACCGATAGTGACGCCTACGTCGACTGCCGAATCAGACCAAGCACGGAAATGAGACCACACCACAGCTGGATCAAAGCCTTCGCCTGCTTCCAGTGCCTCTGCAAGCGCGAGAGCAATCTGCGTGTCGTCGGTGAATTCGCCAGGAGCCCAACCGAACGAGCCACCACCAATCATTTCGCCGATACCACCGACAACTTCCGTAGGAAATGTGTCTGCATACAAACCTGGACGCTTGAACTCGAATGGAGCTCCGACTGCGTCTGCAACTGCAGTTCCCACCAGAGCGGCATATGCACGCACCTGCTGGGGATGGGTGAGATCTCGGGATGAAATTGGTGTGTTGTGGTCTCGTGTCATGGGCTCTCCTTCTACAGCGTGCGCTGTTGGTTTCTTGTAGATATGTCCCTAATGTAGCACATGGGGTGTGTCACCCTTCCTAATAAGGGTCAACACGACAACAAATGTGGCAGACTGGATTTATGAGTGTCACGAAACGCACTAAGCAAATGAACTTCTTCGTCTACGTAGACACAGTGGTTTTCACTATTAACCCTGATCGCTCCGTAGACCCTCGAGATCGACTCGAAGTATTGGTGATGCAACGTCCAGAGCGACCCGACAAGATGCAGTGGGCACTCCCCGGCGGCCTCGTGGGTGAGAAGGAACCACTGGAAGAAACTGCCATTCGAAAGGTGTCCGAGGAAACCGGCATCGAGCTTTCAAAAAGTGAACTCTTCCAGGTAGGTGCCTTTGGCGACCCAGACCGCGACAACCGTTACCGCGCCATTGCGATCGCCTATGTCGCACTTGTCCCCCGCCCTGGTGCGACAAAAGCCCTAATGAATTCCGAGAAAGCTGAATTCATTCCGTATCGACGTCTCATGAACAAAAAGATGCTCGAATTTGATCATTCAAAGATCATTGAGAATGCTCGCAAGACTGCAGAGAGCATGCTGGAAGACACGCCCGTCGCCTTGAACTTCTGCGAGTCACGCTTCACCATCAGCGACCTTCGCGGCGTGTACGAAGCGTTCTTGCAGTACGAAGTGGATCCAGCGAACTTCCGTCGCAAGGTGGATGCGGTAAAGGGATTCGTTGTGCCCAGCGATGAATACTCCAGCTCCGGCTCATCTCCTGGACGACCAGCACTGATGTATCGACCAGGCCGACTTAAGACCCTTCCTACCCCGATTCGATTCCGCCGAGTCGACGGTAAATAATTTTAAAAGTATTTTTTACCTAAATATGTATCTTTGACAGACCCCTGCTCTACATTAAGGACATATCGACACAAACCCGTGTCCCGTCCGAAAGGCAGCCCATGTCCCCACAAGCACCAAAGCCCACACACGTGGCACTTCTCCTCGACCGTTCCGGTTCGATGGCTCCCCTAGTTGCAGACGTCATTGGTGGCGTCAATCAGTTCCTGACAGAGCAGCGCTCTCAAGGCAACGACGTCCGCGTCAGCATCGTGCAGTTTGATTCTCAAGACCCACAAGAGGTCAAGATCTGGGGTGCACCAATTGCAGAGATCACCGACCTCACCGTGAATGACTTTCAACCACGCGGGGGCACACCCCTCCTCGATGCAACCGGTCTTCTCATCGGTCGCGTCAAGGTGGATGCACAAGCACGCGTCGCAGCGGGACTAGCCGAAGAAGACATCGTTTTCGTCACGGTGACCGATGGTGAAGAAAACCAATCACATGAATTCACCTTGACTCAGGTCAAGAGTCTCGTAGAAACTCAGACAGCTGCTGGCTGGACGTTCGTCTTCTTGTCAGCAGGCCTCAACGCCTATGCCGATGCAGCGGCCATGGGATTCGATGTTTCCAACTCTCAGGCATGGGACCGACGCGGCGACAACACCCGCATGGCTTTCGACAGCGTTTCCAAGGGCATGACAAATATGCGTGAAAAGAAGCGTCGTGGCATGCAAGTAGGAAATATGGACTTCTTCGAGACCGGCAAGGACGCCGAAGACAATATTTAAGTGACGCTTATGGGCGTGGCTTACTGGGATCGGGCTCCTTCGGGAGCCCGAGAACACGCTCACCCACAATGTTGCGTTGCACCTGTGCTGTGCCGCCCCAAATGGTGGAAGAGCGATGCTGGAAGAACATTGAAGTCCATCGGTCGGCTACATACTTGCCGTCCTTGTCATCGATAATCAGCATCGCTTCTGCACCGCGTGCGTTCATCATGCGCTCAGAGAACTTCTGCGCATACTCAGACCAGAACATCTTGTTGATGGATGCTGCTGGACCTGGCTCTTTGCGAGCGAGAACTTCGGAGAGAAGCTTCAGGCCCTGGAAGCGCATGATCTCGACATGGCTAAAAGCCCATGCGAGTTGCTGACGAGTGACAGGGTCACTTGTCTTGCCGGACTTCTTCAGCATCTCCACTGCTTCCCAGAACTGCTTGGTGTATTCAACGTGTTGAGTTGTCGCATGTCCACCTCGCTCGTTACCGAGTGTGGTCATAGTGACACGCCAGCCATTGTTCATGCCGCCGATGATGTTGGCAACTGGTGCGCGTGACTCTGTGAGGAAAGTTTCTGTGAAGTGAGACGCACCGTGTGGCTGCATGATGGGACGAAGTTCCACACCATTTGATTCGCCGCCCTCTTTGAACATGGGCAACAAGACATAAGAAATGCCAGCGTGCTTCGGAGCGTCTTGATCGGTACGGCACAAGCAGAACATCATGTTTGCTTCGGTGGCACCCGACGTCCACACCTTCTGTCCAGTGATCACGACTTCTTCGCCGTCAATGACGCCACGGGTCTTCAAGGCTGCAAGGTCGGAACCAGCATCAGGCTCAGAGAAGCCCTGGCAGTAACGCTCGGATCCATCGATGATGCGCGGAAGGAAGCGCTTCTTCTGCTCATCGGTGCCCCACACGATGATGGAAGGACCAACAAGCCACTCTCCCATTCCGCGTGTGAGACGAGGAACATTCGCTTTTGCAAATTCTTCGTTCAGGACAGCAACTTCAATACCGGTGAGTCCGCGACCGCCGTATTCCTTCGGCCACGACACGCACATGTATCCGGCTTCTGTGAGCTTGTCAGCCCACTCACGTGCGCCTTTTACTTGTCCGCGCTGCAATGCGTCGGCTGAAACTCCGATGAGTTCCTTTGGTGTATTTGATGCAAGCCATGCACGCACTTCTTCGCGAAATGCTTCTGCTGCTGGACCGAGATCTAGTTCTAACGCCATGAGTCCCCCTCAATCGTGGTGACCTCAGTATTTCAGTTAGTCAAGGGCGGACAAGAACCGAAGGATCGCCTCGTTGACCGGCTCGGAGTGGGTCATATTGGCCGCGTGAGGACCACCCTCGATGGCCACCAACGTGGTCGGTCCGGCAATGCCGTCTCGAAGGACTTCAGCCTTCTCCATCGGGATGGAAGCATCCGCTGTTCCATGGACAATGAGGGTTGGGCAACTGATTTCTCCCAGGCGCCCCGTGATGTCATCGCGATGCATGAGGCAATTGAACGCCTTCGTGAACTGATCCGGGACCATTGCGCCCCACTTGTTAAACCAGTCAGTCCAATCTCCTGGTCCGAGAATCAGACTGGCCACGATGTCCTGCACAGCAACTGCGCCGTGCTCTACCCACGCTGCATGCAATCCGTTGTATGGCTCGATGGTTTCAGGAGCTTCGGTGCCTGCTTGCGTGTCAAGGAGAATGAGAGCCTTCACGCGCTCTGGCGCAGTGAGAGCGACGCGCAAACTGAGGAAACCACCTTGCGACATGCCGCCGATGACGGCCGAAGGAATATTCAGATGATCCATCAACGCGAGAACGTCATTTGCTGAATCCCAATAGGTGAATTCACCAGGAGCGACAGTTCCGCCGAAACCGCGTTCATCCCAAGTGATCACTCGGTACTTGCTCTTCAATGCAGCAACTTGTGCATCAAACATTGAATGGTCCATAAGGAAGCCGTGGCTGAGAATGACGACCGGGCCTGTGCCACCCGAATCTTCAAAAGCGAGTGTGATTCCGT
This sequence comes from Actinomycetota bacterium, assembly GCA_041175365.1. Taxonomy (GTDB): domain Bacteria; phylum Actinomycetota; class Acidimicrobiia; order Acidimicrobiales; family Ilumatobacteraceae; genus UBA2093. Next base: position 38,882 of record JBEDFA010000031.1, read on the forward strand.
TCAATTGAGCTGTTTGCATACCAGCACCATAGTGCGGTCTTCGCTGACCCTAGAACGCGAACTACGACCATTCCTTACGCATCATCGGCACCACATTCTCCACGTATTCAGCCAATAGTTCCTGATCCCATGGCGGACGAATCGCAATGTTGACCAATTGGGCGCCGGCCTCAATAAATGGTGCAATCTGTTCCATTGCATCTTCGGGGCGACCTAATAAAGAACCAGCAATGATGCGGTCCGATGCAGCACCCCATTGGTCTTGCAGTTGTTTCTTTACAACGGAAATATCGTCGCGACTGAAGCCAAGAGACAAGTTGATGCTTCGCTCAACAGCAGACGGCTCACGACCGGCAGCCACACACCAATCGTCAAGAATCCCATTCAACTCTTTGTATTGGGCTGGGCTGGCATAGGCAGCGTTCCAACCGTCGGCATACGCACCAGCCATGCGCAATGTTTGCTTTGGTCCAAGTCCACCAATCCACAGAGGCATCTTTCCGCGAGGGCCTGGAACCATTGATGCATCCTTCAATTCCACACTGGGCGATGACTGCGTTACACGTTCACCATTGCGCCATTTGTTGATTGCTTGCATCTGTCCCTCAAGAACTTTGAAGCGATCTCCCTGCGATGGAAAGTCAAAACCAAACGCTTCTGCCTCTTGCTCGTGCCAACCACTACCCATACCCAGTTCAAATCGACCATTGCTGAGGTGATCAACCGAGATCGCACCCTTCATCAAAAGCCCAATATTGCGGTACTGCGAGCAGAACACCAAACAGCCAAGACGTGCTTTTGATGTATCAACCGCTAGTGCACCCAACATGCTGAATGCTTCAAAATGAACTTGTGTTCCACCAGCAGGAGGTGCTTCATACAAGTGATCCCACAGACTGATCCAGTCCATCCCCGCGTTGTCAAGCCACTTCCACAAAGTGCGGAGTTCTTCCACCGTCGCATTTTGTGCTCCGACATGTGCACCAAACTGAACAGTCATACTTGCTCCACTCTCTTCAAATGATTGGGACGTTTGCATCCAATTAATAGTCCGAACCTTGTGAAAAGGTAGCAAGTGCGCCATGGGATCCCATAGCCAAAGGAGTCCACATGAATGTTCTCGTCTGTAACGACCACGCCGAACCTCTTGATTCGTTAATCGCTGTCTTAGAGAATGACGACGCCGTCGCATCTATCAACGTTGCGAATACAGGCCGACAAGTCATCGACACCCTTCATTCTCGTCCCGTCGATGTTTCCATTTCTTCTGGAACTGGTCTTGATTTCAATCGCATGCTGCAACGACACCTTGATCCATCAGTGACATCAACACTGACTCGAGTTGTTGCAACAAAAACTCCCACTGTTCCTTTGCTTGTCAAAGCTCATCAGTTCGGTTTCAATAATGTGCTCGCACTAACTGAACACACAGACCACATCATTCCAACGCTGCAACGTTCCATCTCCGGCGAAGAGTCCATTACAGATCACCCCACGGTCAAAGCTCTACATCTCACCCCTGGCGCACTGACACGAAATATTTCGATTGAGGACCACAAGGACCAACACGTCATCGAACTCATGGGAGTCGGCCTTCCCGATCACGAAATCGCCGAGGCATTAGGACTCTCCATTCAGACCGTCCGCAATCGCATCGCGAACATCATTCGCATCAATCATCTTTCCAACAGAACACAGCTGGCTCTCTTGCAGAACACCAACTGGCAAATTCCTGATTTCGCTTAAGCACTCACGAATGAATCTCCCGCATTACGTTCTGCTCTCTGAAGCGACTTCCGTTGACGACTTTGTCGACGATGCAATGTTCACAGATGTCACCAAAGACGGTGAGATCTACACCACCTACCGAATTGTGCGATTCACACACGAGGTGCAAGAGCACCACGAGGGATGGACCCATCTGGCCAATGTCACCCTCGTCCATTCAGAAGGGATTGCCGTGGCATTCCTTCGCGTACGAAACCGCATTATTGAAGACTCCCGCATCCGAACCCATTCGGGAGACACAGGGGCTTCCTAACCGGGGAAAAGAAAAAGGCGCCCCGAAGGGCGCCTTTTGGAGCGGATGACGAGATTCGAACTCGCGACCCTCACCTTGGCAAGGTGATGCTCTACCAACTGAGCCACATCCGCATGTGTGCCCTCATCCTAGCGAGACGGGCGTTGACTGCAACGGGGGTCAGGCTTCGTGCTCTAGTGAAGCCTCAGCGGGCATCCGCTGCTCCCGCACAAGGAAAGCCAAGGAGATCAAGACCACCACCGCCCCACCGGACTGCCACAGAGTGAGATTCTGGTCCAAGATGACCCAGGCCAAGGCTGTAGAGATCACAGGGCTCATCAGGCCCAAGAGCGACAAAAGGGTGACATCGACGTGGCTTTGGGACCACGTCATGAGACCGTGCCCGATAATGCCTGGACCGACCGCCATAGCAAGAATGCGACCCCAATCGGCTTGCGTCATCGCGCCCAAATCATTGCTGACAACTGCCCCATACGGCAGTACGACCACACAGCTCCAGATGAAAACGGCGGACAAAAATGACCAAGAATGAATTCCTGCCAATCGGCGCTTCTTCGAGAGAACGAAATACCCGGTCCAAATCACAACATTGGCGACAGCCAAAAGGTCACCACTGAGGTGAGCTCCACTCGTTGACGCTGCAGCGAGCACCACAATGAGAACTCCGGCCAATGCAAAAGCCGAATACAGAATCTGACGGGGACGGAGTTTTTCGCCAAACATCTTCGGAGCAACGAACAGCACAAGAACTGGCTGCACTGTGGTGACCAGCGTTGCGTTCGCAATCGATGTCATTTTCACGGAAGCGAATCCCGTGATCATCGATAAAGCGAAAAGAACTCCGGGCAGCGCCGCACGCCTCATAAGGTCCACACTCAGGCGACCTCCATTGATATACGCCATCATCGTCATCAATGGTGCACCAATAAGCAACCGGTAGAACACAATTGCAGCTGGATCCACCGACATCGTCTTATTGAAGAGCGGACCTATTCCCCATGCGAATACTGCAGTAATTGCGGCAATGACATGAATGTCGTCTCGCTGCCGAAAATTACTTCGCGCAGTGGCGAAAGATGACGTCACTGCGCTGGCGGATTGAGATCAATACGCAGAGTAAGAACACCATCTTCGATTGAAGCAACAGCATCGCCAATAATGGCAAAGTCTCTGAAGTCAGTTTCTGCATTCGCAATAAACAACTGGCGTTCTTCACCCGCAACTGGCGGAAGAGGGCGCTTGCGCACAGCAGCAGCACGATCCTTGAATCGAGCAATCATTTCGTTTGGATCAAAAGCAGCCATTAGTAATTCTCCTGGTTGTTACTCAGCAAAGGGTCGATAACAGAGACAGTGTTCTCTACAACTTCCACTGCATCATCTGCATGGTTGTACGGGTCGCGATATGGACGAACTGGTTCACTTGCAGGTTCGCGAAGAAGCATTGTAGGAACGGCGTGATGCACCACGGGATCTGCGCCGTCGGGACGAACCATGTTGAGCATGGCGAGACGTCGCGTTTCGTCGGCTCGTGCATATTTACGGTCGGCCATCACTTCAAGTGGAGCCAGCACTTCAGGATCTTCAAACGCAGATTTCCAAAAGGACAGCGTCACAAAAAGTAGAACCAAGCCAAGAACGATTAAGCCGCCTCCGAGGACATTGATGCCCATGCTGGACGCGATGCTGGCTACGAGACTCATCTTGTTCAGTCTCTCACGCAGATACCCCGGAATGGGGGCTACTCCGTGTCCTTTAAGAACCGACCAATGTGATGACCCACCGGCACAATTTCAATGAGGAACCCGTCATGGCCCTCAATAGATCTAATCGTTTCGTGGCGGTTGCGAGCATCGTTGTTTGTCAGCATCTGCTGAATGAGTTCCTGCTGATAAGCGGGATACAAAATGTCGGAATCAATACTGATAGTCAAAGTTGGCGCCTTTATGCGCTGCATAGCCAAAGCCGTGCCACCCCGGCCACGACCCACATCGTGCAAGTCCATCGCCTTACCGATGTAGAGATAGCTATTCGCGTCAAAGCGACGGACAAGTCGATCGCCGTGGTGGTCGAGATACCCCTCAACGTCAAAACGCGAGAAGAGATCAATGCCATCTGAATGGAAGTTCTTGTCGACGAGATTGCGACCAAATTTTTCACTGAATCGAGAATCAGTACGGAACGTGACCTGAGCGATCATGCGTGCGACCGACAGACCATTCCATGGTCCACCATCTGGACCTGCGTCGTAGTAATCGCCATCGTTATACGCAGGGTCCATCAGCAAAGCTCGACGCCCAATAGAGCCCCATGCAATCTGTTGAGCACTCGCTTCGATGCTGGTGGCAATAGCGACCAAAGACCCCACACGCTCAGGAAACAAGATTGCCCATTCCAAGGCCTGCATTCCGCCCATGGAACCGCCGATGACCGAGCGCCACTTTCGAACGCCTAACGCATCGGCAAGATGACCTTGTGCTCGCACCATGTCGCGAATAGTGACAACTGGAAAGCGAAGTCCATAGGGCTTTCCATCATCAGGATGTGGTGATGATGGCCCAGTAGACCCCTGACAACCACCCAACACATTTGAACAAACAACGAAATACTTGTTGGTGTCGATTGCTGCACCAGGACCAATCAGTGCATCCCACCAACCATTATCGGAGTGACCCTGACCACCACGACCAGCAGCGTGACTATCCCCTGTCCAGGCATGACACACCAAGATCGCGTTGGACGCATCTGCGTTGAGAGTGCCCCACGTTTCGTAAGCGATCGTGACGTTACGAAGCGAACCACCACCTTCTAAAGAGAATGGCCGATCAGTTGCGAACGTGTGAAACAGACGATCACCTACTGGTTGATCAGGAGTCCACCCACCGGAAGCCGGATATGGGATAGCACTATGACGATGCACTTCCATTGAGGGCTCCTTCCGTTCGCGTTTCGTATTCGCAGTAGGAAGGAAGAGGCCTGTTGCCCCGCGATGCGGGACCACATCCCCCATCTTTCGATGAGGAGGCACCGTGCGGTTTTACCCCGGTTGCCGGACCATCTGGTCTCTCCTAATGCTGTTCCAAAGGATAGCGGTAGAACCCAAACCCACAGTGGGATTTATTCGGATACTCCGAGGGTGTCCATGGCGTGCTTCTTCAGACGCTTGTAATCCACCTTGCCGTTGGGGGCGCGGCCAATCGTCGACACGACCACCACATTGCGCGGAGCCTTATATGCCGCAAGACGGCTCTTCACATGATCGCTGAGTATGGAGAGTTCTGGCTCATGGCCTGGCTCCGCTTCAACGACCGCACAAATGGTCTCACCAAAGCGCTTGTCGGGGATACCCACTGCCACTGCATCACGTACCGAAACATGCGTCTTCACGCATTCCTCGACTTCTTCGGGGAACACCTTTTCGCCACCGGTGTTAATGCACACTGAACCGCGACCCAGGAGATGCAATGTGCCATCCGTATTCACTTCAGCCCAGTCGCCTGGAACAGTCCAGCGACGTCCTTCAAAAATGCGGAATGTCTGCGCCGACTTCACTTCGTCCTTGTAATAGCCCATGGGGATAGCACCACCGACAGCAACAAGCCCACGCTCACCACTTCCCGGTTCGACGCGCTTTCCATCCTCAGTGAACACCACACAGTTCGGACCCAATGCGAACTGAGCTGTCTTGGCTGGCGCTCCCTTTGCGGACACCGATGCACCCATGCCCACAGCTTCTGATGAACCGAAACTGTCTGTGATGACCATTTGCTGGATGTGATTCAAGAGACCTTCTTTATTCTCTTGACTCCACATCACACCTGATGAACCCATCTGGATCACCGATGAAAGATTCCACTTCCCTGGATTCGCATCAAGTACTTCAAGCAATGGACCGGCAAATGCCTGTCCAACAATCACGATGCTGTTCACGGAATCCTTTTCAACGGTGTCCCATAACTTCGCGGCATCAAAGTTTCTATTCGGCATCGTAAGAATGCATCCGCCCATTGCCAAGGTGATGAACGCAGAGAATTGACCCGTTCCGTGCATCAATGGACACGCCACCAATGTGACGATGCCCTTGAGGTCTGGAGAAATACGACCAATGAGCTCTTCGACCGATTCACCTGGTGGTGTCTGCGTTACTCCGTTTCCGCCACGACCAAGGACGGTGAGCAAGTCCTCTTGACGCCACATGACGCCCTTCGGCATTCCCGTTGTGCCGCCCGTGTACAAAAACAACATGTCACCACCAGAGAGTGGGGTGCTGGGAACAACATCTGCTTGCTGCTGCGCCACCACTTCCTCGTAGTTATGAGCCCATGCGGGAAGTGTGTTCCCTGATTCATCCGCGACCATGTACCAACGCTTCACCAACGGCAAGCGATCACGCACCTGCTCAATTAAGTCAGTAAACACCGCATGGAAAATCACAGCCTCTGCATCAGAGTTATCGAACAAATACAGAATCTCTTCTGGACCGTAGCGATAGTTCGTATTCACTGGAACAAAACCGCCAAGCCATGCGCCGAAAGTTCCTTCGAGATACGCGGGACAGTTGTAGAGATACAGCGCGACTTTTGACTGATGAGTCAGACCAGCCTGCTGCATGTCCGCAGCCAATGAGTTCGACCGCTGATGAAATTGCCCCCACGTGTAGGTCACGTCACCAAAGATTTGTGCCGGACGCTGAGGACCAGCTTTCGCAATTCCGGTCCACAGTTGTGCGTAGTTCCACATGACTTAATTTCCCCCTTGGCATTGCCCCCAATGCCATATACGAACCGTAGCAATTCTCCGTTTAAAAAGCGGAGAGCGCGTTGTTTTCGATTCCTTGAAGCAGATGGCGCGTGGCCATCACTTCAAACATCTTGTCGCCACGTTCTGTGCGCCCAACAATTTGAGACGCAACAATTGCCATGATGACACCTGAGATCGCTTCTCGGCGGTAGTGATTCTTTACCCACTCATGATCGATGGCATGACCATACGACTCCAGACCAGAGATGTACTGATCCACCAATTGCCATTCGTATGCACGGCGATCCTCTGGAAGAAGACCGGCTCCAATGAAATATGCGAGATCTGATACTCCATTGCCATGACCAGGCGTTTGCCAGTCAACGACTGCGCACGGCACCCCATCAGGAGTTGTTGCAAAGAGAAGATTGTCCAAGCGGTAGTCACCGTGCGTAATCGTGAACGGTGCGTCCTTTGCTGCGATGTATTCCGGAATCTTTGATGCCAGCGTGTTGATGAAATCAAGCCCAGCCTGACCCACATCCCGCAGAATCGCTTCTGTGTAAGTAGAGAGGAAACCCGGCAGAACCATGGCAATCAAGCCAGCTAAGCGTTCTGCATCTGCAGAATCTCGACGCTGCAACCAGTCGACGTCGTTGAGCGCAGGATCGTTCCATCGTGGCCCTTGCATCTTGACAAGCTGGTCGACTGCGAGCATTGCATGTTCAATTCCGCACGCGTCGATTTGGTCACCCTGTTCCGATGGCGACATGTCTTCTAGGACAATCGCAATATCACCGTTTTCTTCGTGCCATTCAGCAAACCAACATTTTGGTGAGCGAACATCGAGAGACTCCACCAATTCGTTGTAGAACTTCACTTCGCGTTCGTAGTTTCGCAAACTGATTCCGGTTGCGCGACTTGTCGGATCAGGCGAAGCCATCTTCACCACCACCGAGGACGGAACCGATGGATCATCGCTTTTCAAAGCGAAGCGCAGGTTCATCCCCACTTGACCTTCGCCAATCCTCTTGGGTGGACCCGCTGTCACCTCTGCTCCGAAGACTTCTCTCCAGAATTCAGCGTCAATATTCGCTTCAGTAAATTCCCTGTGCCCCACGACACCAACGGTAGCCCCCAAGCCCCTTCCGATAGCGTTCGGAGGTGATGCGTCGTCTTTTCTCCCCTCGATGGATACTCGTGCACCTCAGCGTGTCTTTGCTCGTCTTCACAATGGTCAATCTCGGGTTCTGGCAGTTACACCGTCTCGATGAAAAGAAAGCCTTCAATGCCCGCGTCATAGAGCAGACAGCACGACCAGTAGTGGACTATTCGCTCGGCGTTCCTACACCTGTTGCAACAGAGTGGACACGCGTCAAACTCACAGGCCGTTACGACATTGACAAGACAGTCACGATCATCAACCGTTCACAGGACGGAAGCGCTGGATACGACATTGCGATTCCATTTATCAATGAGGATGGAACAGCTGTTTTAGTCAATCGCGGCTTTGTTCCACTAGCGGTGCAACAGCCCGTGACGACCACACAAAAGATTTCCATCGTCGGCTATATCCGCACAGCTCAACGTCGCGGCGCCGTTGGGGCAATCGATTCGACAGATCCTGGAACAACAGAATTTCAACGCTTTGATCTTCCGCTCATCGCCAAGGCAACATCTTCGGACCTTTTACCGACGAGTTATGTGCAACTCATCAAAGAATCACCGGCATCAAACTCACAATGGCCATCCTTCGTATCAATGCCAGAACTGAATGAAGGATCCCACCTGTCTTATGCGGTGCAATGGTTTTTCTTCAGCGCCACCGCATTCACTGCGTGGGTGTTTGTGGTGCGGCGTAAATTGCGCGAACCCCTCAGTGGTTCGGCTGTTCCAGCGCAAACATCCGCCTGAACTGTTCGACAACGTCAGGGCTCTTGTGTGCAGGGTCCATCGTGCGATACACAGTGTCGACGTTGACCGCAAGGCGACCAAATTCGCCCCACTTCGCAAAACCATTTAACGCAATATCGCGAGCTGCATCCCACGCGTCCATGCCGCCGTTGAAGCGTTCCGTCGCTTCTCCTTGCACGTACACGAGGTAGTCACGAATTGCAGTTACTCCCGCTTTGTCCGTTAGTGGTCCGTGCCCGGGAACAATGTGATCGACATCAGCATCACAAATGAGATCGCAGGCTGCAATCCAATTATCAAGAGGCCCCACCCACACCACGGGCGTTCCGCCAATAAACAAGATGTCGCCGGTGTAAACCGTCTTTGCATCAGGGACAAACACCAACGTGTCACCTTGCGTATGCGCAGGACCCACTTCAACCAGATCGATTGCGCGGCCGCCGACCTCAAAAGAATGACGACCCGTAAATGTCTGAGTGGGCAGGACGGGCTCGATGCCATCAAACTCAAACTCACCAAAGAAGTGGCGGAACAAATCACCCACTTCACCGGGCGCCTTATTAAGCGCTGCCAACATCGCAGGCGGAACTTCGCTCATTTCATGAGCTGTTGCTGCCGAAGCAATGATTTCTGAACCCTTCAGCAACTGATTGCCATAACAATGGTCACCGTTTGCATGCGTGTTCACGACAGTATTGATGCCGGCCGCCTTCGTGGCATGAGCCATTGCATCAAGCATGCGCTGAGTGATCTTGAGATCAAACAACGTGTCAACGAGCAAAGACTCACCATCGCCAACAACGAGACCCGCATTGGACCAGCCCCATCCACCATCTGGCTGCAAGTAGGCGTGTGTGCCGTTAGCAATTTCATGTAAACCCAATGTGTAGCTCATGACAATGACTCCCCTATGTTGCGAGCGATTCGCAATGCTTCCATTGTGACAGGTGCGGCAGGTGTGCAAGACGGAACCGACGGCAATACCGAAGCATCTGCCACCCAACAGTTCTCAATTCCCCTCACACGTCCCACATCATCAACAGCTGTAGCGCAAGAGGAAGTTGCATGGGATACGTACTTCACTGAGCTGCGCAGCCATTCCCCCAATTGTTCATCGCTGAAACCTTTCAACTGCAAGACAGAGGATCCTTCAATAGTGATGTTCTCCATAATGGCGAGATCTGACATGACAGGACTTGCCAAGAGTTCAAGAAGGTCTCGCACTCCGTGAATCATGTTCACTAAATCTTGTTCGTCTTGCAGGAGAGAGAAATCAACAATGGGCAACCGATGACCGTCCCACCCAACAGTTCCCCGACTGAGCGGATTCATCAACGAGACCGAAAGGGCACCCGTTTGATCTTCAAGATGCGAAGAGCGTTCATAAGCAACATTCATCATCAGGCCGCCATCCGGCGTTGACCATTCTCGAATAACCGAGGCGTCAAACGTCGCAACATTCTCGGCACGCAGTGGAATATGAGCCGTCACAGTCGGATGGTTCTGTACACCTTGCCCAATGGATGGGTTGATTGCTGCAAGACCAGACGCCAAAAGAATCTGTGGAGTAACGATTGCACCAGCACACAACACGACAATGTCCGCGTTGAGTGGTTCATCGTTGCAGTCAACACCAACAACGCGCCCATTTCGATGGAACACTTCTGTTGCGCTGCGGGGCAGAATCATGACTCGGTTTTCATCCTGGAGATGCCGTACAGCTCTTCCTGGATTCCAACGACCACCGTTCCACCACAGGCGGCTGAATCGCCCACCGTTCTTCATCAGCGCATCACCCACTGCCCCACAGTCATTTGGCGTCGCCATACGCGTGAGACCTTGAAGGTGCGGCGGTTCGTCCCCCGTGAGAAGCATTCCGTTAATGGCACTTCCGCCTCCGAGCATCTTCGCCTGCACGTATCCGTCTGCGTGCGGATGAAGAACCGAATCGGATTTCAACAACTCGAAAAATTTCGACTCATCGTCATCATTGACGACGTCGCCAGGCTCCAACAACAAGAGTGTGCAATCTGTATGAGCCGCCAGATACGAGACAACGGTACAACCCGCAGTTCCTCCGCCGATCACAATGATGGACCGCGAGGACGACACGTCTACAGACCGTTCAAGTGTGAAGAATCGTTATAGCGAACGAGCCGCCACTTACTTCCCTGAACATGAAACAGTTCCGTCAGAGAAGTGTTCTGTGTATGCAATTCAAACTTGCCGGTCTGATGCATATGCAATGTTTGCCTCATGACGGCATCGATGACACCTGCGTGGCATGCGATAACGATTGTTCCGCCTTCATGCTTGCGCACAGTGCGTCGAAGTGTTTCCATCACACGATCATGGAACTGCGAGATTGTCTCGCCACCTGGATACACCACATCATGCGGGTCTCCATCCCATCGAGGAACTCCGAAACGCTCGATGAACTCGTCATACGTCATTCCGTCGCAATCGGGACCCGGGTCATGTTCACCCCACCCTGAATCCACTGAAACTGGAAGGGACCCAACAGCGGGCGCGATGATGTTCGCGGTTTCGAGAGCACGTGGGAAATTACTGGCGAAGAGTGCCGTGGCTTCCACATCGTGGCCCGCGCTTAAGCGGTTACGAAGAGCTTCTGCTTGGCGTCGACCGTGATCAGTTAGACCGGTACAACTACGTGGACCGCCAACAAATCGTTCAACAGTTGCTCGTGACTCTCCGTGACGCACCAACACAAGCCGTGTAGACGACACAGGTAATCAGGCCAACTTCTCAACGAATGCTTCAAGTTGACGCAAATTGCGACACTCGAAAACACCGTCGGTGTGAACGCCGTACTCGCCAACAATGGAGTCACCGGTGTTCCAATAGGAACGGGGCTCGGGGTTCAACCAGTAGACCTTGCGAGCCTTCTGCTTCATTTCTTTAATGACCCAGGCTTGTGACGCGTGATAGTTGTTACGAGCGTCTCCGAGCAAAATCACACTGGACTTCGGGTTGATTTCCTTGCCCCACTTTTCCCAGAACACTTCGAATGCATGGCCATAGTCGGAGTGGCCATCAACCCAGATGACATCAGCTTCAGTATTGATGCGCTGGATGGCTTCAGAGACATCTTCGGTCTTCTTGAAGTATTCAGTGACTTCATCAATACCGTCAATGAAAACAAAGGCGCGAACCTTTGAGAACTGGTTCGACAACGCATACACCAGCATCAACGTGAATCGAGCGAATGCAGCGACTGAACCCGAGATGTCTGCGACGACGATCAATTCAGGCTTTGCAGGGCGTGGATACTTGAACTTGGGCTCTGCAGGAACACCGCCATAGGCAAGGCTGTGTCGCACTGTGTTGCGGAAGTCGAGTGGACCTTTCCGGCCATGACGACGCTTACGAGCCAACTTGGCAGCCAACTTACGAGTGAGAGGCTGCAGCGCCTTCTTGAGGTTCTGCATTTCATCACGGCTTGCGTGCATGAACTCCACGTCTTCTGGCAGAGGCTTGCGCAATGTCTTCGCCATTGCTTCGGCACCGCGGTCAGCAACAAGACGACGACGGATCTCCGCTTCCACTTCTTGCTTGAACTGCTCGATGCGATGGTTGTACTCGTCGCGCTCGAGGCGCTCTTCTAACTTCGTGAGTTCTCCGCCAACTTCCTGACGGCTTGCTTCCATCATCTTGTCGGACATGCCGTCAAGATCAAGGTTGCGCAATGTGCGATACAGGTAATACGTGCCGCCAACTGGACGACCTGGTTCCATGCCAGCAAAACGCTGCACAGCCTGACGAGCGAGAGCACGCATCATTGCCTGGTCGCCATTCATGAGCGCATTCATCAGAATGTTCATGAGTTCTTCAGGCGTGAGCTGATCCATGCCGCCAGCGCCACCATTGCCTTCGCCCTTCATCTGGGCGTCTTGCATCTGGCGCAGGAAGTCGTCGATGCTGCCGTCACCATCACCATCCGTGATGCTGTATTCAGGTCCGCGAAGACTGAAGTACACCTCAAAGACGGTTTCAAACGAACGCCAGTGAGCGTGGTTCTTCACCAGTGTTGCACCAAGCGCATACTTGAACGCCTCGCGATCCTCTAAGGGGATATGCGAGATAGCGGTCATCGCATCAAGGTTCTCAGTCAGGCTCACGGGCAAGCCCGCGTTTCTCAACTCAACAATGAACCCGGATAAAAGATCAAGCATGACGAAGATTCAGTCGAACTAGTCGATGGAAAGTTCTTTGGCAGCCTTCGCGATGTCTGTCTGATACTTCAGAAGGACATGCAAGGTTTCCTTTGCCTGCTCGGCATCAATTGTTTCAAGACCCAAGAGCACCAACGTGCGGGCCCAGTCAAGAGTCTCAGAAACAGAAGGTGCCTTCTTCAAGTCGAGCTGACGGATGCTGCGAACGATTCGTGCAATCTGGTCGGCCAACATCTCTGTGATGCCTTCCACCTTGGTGAGCACGATTTCCTTTTCGCGATCCATCTGCGGGTAGTCGACATGCAAGAACAAGCAACGACGCTTCAAAGCCTCGGACAACTCACGTGTGTTGTTCGAAGTAAGGAACACCATCGGAATCTGCTTTGCAGTGATGGTTCCCAATTCAGGAATCGACACTTGGTACTCAGAAAGGATTTCGAGAAGGAGTGCTTCTGTCTCAACTTCAACACGATCGACTTCGTCGATCAACAACACCACTGGCTCTTCCGCCGTGATGGCTTCAAGCAATGGACGTGTGAGAAGGAATTCGTCACCAAAGATGTCGTCGTGAACATCTGACCAAGAATCGGAGTTCTTGTCAGCCTGAATACGAAGAAGCTGCTTCTTGTAGTTCCACTCGTAGAGTGCCTTGGACTCGTCCAGGCCTTCGTAGCACTGCAAACGAATCAGGCGAGCGCCTGTCATCTCGGCGATGGACTTTGCAAGCTGGGTCTTTCCGGTGCCGGCAGGCCCTTCCACCAAGATGGGCTTGGCGAGACGATCAGCGAGGAACGCAACGCCCGCAATGCCGTCGTCGGCGAGATAGTTAACAGCCTTGAGGCCGTCACGAACTTGTTGAACTGATTCAAAGCGAGGTGCCATAAGACCTCTAAACCTAGTGGGGCACCCGCTCAGCGGGGGCATTGGGAAAGAAACCCGCCCCACACCAGCCCTGCCCGCTCCAGCCCCTAATCTCTCCCCATGTTCAAAGACACGCTCGTCGTAGCCATCGGGACAGCCATGTCCCGGCTCACGGGTCTCCTCCGAGTGGTGGTCATTGGCGTCATTATCGGCCAAACCTCCTTGGCTGATGCATTTGATGGAGCCAACAACTCCCCCAACTCCATCTATGAATTACTGGTCGGCGGCCTTCTTGCAGCAAGCCTCGTCCCTCTTTTCACACGTTTCGCAGAAGATGAAGACGAAGAAGCAACACAAGCCGTTGTCTCCACATCCATCGTCGTTCTTGCAATCGCCACATTGGTCGCGGTTGCATGTGCACCACTGATCTTCCGAGTGTTCTCCTTGTACCCCAGCGCGAAGGTCGACGTCGACCAGTTCCGTCGTGCTGGTACCGCGATGACTCGCATCTTTCTTGTGCAGATCTTCTTCTACGGTCTGTCAGCGATTGGCTCAGCGCTTCTCAATTCTCGACGCAGATTTGCCGCAGCCGCCTGGTCGCCAGTTCTTTCCAACATCGTCACCATCACATTGTTAATCGTCATTCCATTTACACGCGATGGTCGACCAGAGCTCACTGATGTCATGAACGACCACACGTTCTTCTGGCTGTTCACCATGTCTGCCACTGGCGGCATCATCGCCATGGCTCTCTTCCTAATTCCAGCCCTGAAGAACACCGACATTTCGTTCCGCTTCACACCGAACTTCCGACACCCAGCGGTGCGAACAATGGTCAAGTTGTCCTCATGGACATTTGGATACGTGGTGACGAATCAGATTGCCCTCATCATCATCAAGAACCTTGCGTCCCCCGGAAGCGGCAACCAAGACGCTTATTCCAAAGCATTCACTTTCTTCATGCTTCCCCATGGTCTTCTCGCCATTTCTATTGCGACGACGTTCGTCCCTGAACTTGTTCGTCGCGTTCGTGCTGGAGACCTCTTCGGATTCGCAACGTGGACAACATCCGGAGTTCGCTGGATCAGCATCCTCACTGTTCCGGCATCAGTGGCAATGGTGATTCTCGCCCATCCGATTATCAGTTCATTGCTCGAACACGGCAATTTCAACGGAGCAGCAGCCAGCAACACTGCACGCGCACTTGCAGGCTTCTCGGTCGGCCTCACAGGTTTCTCGTTGTACATCTTCTGTCTTCGAGGGTTCTATGCCCATGAAGACACTCGCACACCGTTCTACGTGAATGTTTTCGAGAATGTTCTCAACGTGATCTTCGCGCTGATACTTGTTGACCACTACGGAGTCTTCGGCTTAGGCATCAGTTTCGGAATGGCGTACATGGTTGCCTCCGTCGTTCTTTTGTGGCTGCTCCACACGAAATATCAAGCCATCAATTGGTACAGCCTCTTCGATATGTCTTGGCGCGTCACCGGCGCTGCCACCATCATGGGCAGCGTCGTATGGGTGATCGAGAAATTGCTCGACCCGAAATCAGGAATGTCCCAGATGGCGGAGCTCTTCCTCTGCATCACAGCAGGATTCGTTGTGTACGTCATGGCGCTCTACGCATTCCGAGTGAAGGACATGCAGAATCTCTCGGCATTCTTGCCAAAGCGAAATACAGACGTCGAAACGACGCTGTAAAAACAATTACGCGAGGACGACTAAGTCGTCACGATGCACGACTTCAACAACGGACATGTCGGCGAGATCTGCGGTTCGTTTACCTGCACATGCAGAAGCCTGTACAGATGACATCGCAGACATTCCGCGAGCAACGACAACTCCACTGTTGTCCACCACTTCAATAGTGGCCCCAACATCGAAGGAGCCAAGCACGTTAGTGACGCCCGCAGGCAACAACGAGGTGCCACGAGAGACGATTGCATCACGGGCACCAGCGTCTACAACGACAGTTCCCTCAACCTCAGCTGCAAATGCAATCCACAACTTTCGTGCCGAGAGGTTTCGGTCGTGAGGCAGGAAGCGAGTTCCGACCTCGGCGCCATTAACCGCGTTCATGACGGCATCTTCCGAAGCAGCTGCAGCGATGACTGCAGTAACGCCAGACCACGACGCGATACGAGCAGCTGCCAACTTGGATGCCATGCCACCACTACCCCGCTCTGTACCGGCACCCGATGTGGAGACGGCGAGCAATGGATCATCAGCAGCTACAACAGGAACAACTGTCGCATCGGGATTAGTACGCGGATCGGCCGTGAATAGTCCGGCAGTGTCGGTGAGCAATACCAACATGTCAGCGCTCACTAAGTGAGAAAGCAGAGATGCCAGATGATCGTTATCGCCGTAGCGAATCTCATTATTAGCAATCGCGTCGTTTTCATTGACAACTGGAATACATCCGAGTTCCAACAAGCGACCGAGGGTGTCGCGCGCATGAAGGTACTGCTGACGGTCCACAAAGTCATGAGGGACCAACAACACTTGAGCGGCAACAAGTGAATGCTCGGCAAGAGCGACGTTGTACGCAGCCATCAGTTGTGGTTGACCCACGGCCGACAATGCCTGGAGAGACAAAACATCGCCAGGACGCTCAGACAATCCGAGGCCAGCGACTCCTGATGCGACTGCACCAGATGTCACCAAGAGAACTTCGTGTCCAGCTGCGCGTGCGGCAGCAAGTTGACGCGCGACTGAAGCAATGACCTCCAGACGGATACGGCCTTCATCATCAGTGAGCGATGAAGTTCCGACTTTGACGACGACGCGCATAACTACAGACTTACATCTCTGGCACAAATTCAAAACTGAATTGTGCAATCCACACGACG
>JBEDFA010000032.1:0-8016 GCA_041175365.1 Actinomycetota bacterium
CCGTAGACCATTTGTACAGGGGTGATCTGTGAGAGGAAACCCTTATGCAATAAGGCTTTGAGGGGATTTTGTGGCTAAAAAATTCTTGCGCTGAAATGGCGTGAAATACCGCACTGGCCACAGTGTCGTGTGCTAGCGATCTCCACAGTTATCCACAGGGGCAACACAAAGAAAGCCCATATGGGATAACAGTTTGCGCTGGGCTGTGGATAAAGGGTGCAGATGAGCAACCCGGCAGGTTTAGCTACGAGGGACCTTGCTCCAGGAGATGTCCTTGTCCAATCGGGGCTCGCCGGGAAGGCCGAGAACCTGCTCGCCGAGGATGTTCTTCATAATCTCGCTGGTGCCGCCTTCGATGCTGTTGGCACGCACGCGCAAGAACGCATGGCGGGTTCCGCCGTCGGTTCCGTCTACAGAAAGCTCTTCGGGGCGACGGAATGTGAAGTCGTAACCAATCATTCCTTCTGCACCCATGAGCTCGATGGTGAACTCGGTGACTTTCTTGTTGAAGTCCGACATCATCAGCTTTGCAATGGAACCTTCAGGACCAGGGTTGCCGGCCTTCGCCATTTGCGCACCCTTCATGTTGGTGTAACGAAGTGCTTCGCTCTGGCAGAACAATTTCATCAGTCGATCTTTTTGAGCAGGGTCGCGTTGTTCAGCAGGTGTGTCTTTCCACACGCGAATTGCCTCGTCGATAGGGCCGCGACGCTTTGCGTTGCCGCCACCACCGCCACCAATTGCAGTGCGCTCGTTCATCAACGTAGTGAGTGATGCACGCCAACCTTCTCCCACTTCACCGATGCGCTGTGAATCAGGAACGCGAGCATCGGTCATGTAGACCTCGTTGAACTCTGCCTCGCCAGTGATCTGACGCAATGGACGCACTTCAACGCCTGGAGAGTGCATATCAATTGCGAAGTAGGTCATTCCCTTGTGCTTTGGTGCTTCGGGGTCGGTACGTGTCACGAGCATGCCCCAATGCGCAAGGTGCGCCATGGTGTTCCACACCTTCTGACCATTGATGATCCACTCGTCACCATCGCGAATGGCGCGAGTACCAAGACCAGCAAGGTCACTGCCTGCGCCGGGCTCTGAGAACAACTGACACCATAACTCTTGACCGGTGAACATGGGACGAAGGAAGCGTGTCTTCACTTCTTCACTGCCGTGCGTGACGATAGTGGGACCAGCAAGTGCCATGAAGAATGATGCGGGATGTTGTGGTGCAGCACCAGCTTTGCGGCAACGCTCCTCAATCACGCGGTTGAATTCTGGACGCAGTCCGAGACCACCGTGTCCCTTCGGGAAGTGCACCCATGCGAGACCTGCATCGAAACGTGCACCGCGGAATGTGACATCATCAACTTTCTTCGGATCGAATGATGCAAGAAGTGCATCAAGTGCTTGTTCGACGATCGCGAGACTGCTGTCAGCAGAAGTGGTAATGCTCATACGCGAAGTCTCGCCGCTTTAGCTAGCGCTTCGCAAATAGTAGGAAATGCAGTGGATTATGCGACGGCAGCGCCGAACAGCTTGCCCACAGCCATGGTGATGGCCATCGCCACAAGACCCCCCACCACGACCCTCAATGTGGGGCGCAGGGGAGCTGATTGACCAAAGCGAGCACTGGACCAGCCAAGACCCGCAAGCGCCACGGTGACGATGACGAGAGTGGAGACAATGCGTGCACCCGCGGTGGCGATGGCGGCAACAATCATCGGAATGGCAGCGCCGATGGCAAAGGATGCGGCGGACCCAATTGCAGCCTGCAAGGGGTTGGCCTGGCTCTGCTCGGTAATGCCGAGTTCCTCAGCGAGGTGAGTTCCCAAAGCATCGTGCTTCGTCAGTGCCTCGGCAACTTCACGTGCGAGTACTTGGGGGAGTCCTTTGGATGCATAGATCTCCGTGAGTTCGTCGAGTTCATGCTCTGGCATGGTCTCGAGTTCCCACTTTTCCTTTGCGATGTCTGCGTTCTCAGAGTCACGTTGAGAGCTGACAGAAACGTATTCGCCCAAGGCCATGGAGACGGCACCAGCGACAAGTCCGGCCATGCCGGCAGTGAGGATGACGGATCGGGACGCATCTGATGCAGCAACTCCGAGAATGAGGCACGCCGTTGAGATGATGCCGTCGTTGGCGCCGAGCACCATCGCACGAAGAAGGCCGATTCGATGGACAGCGTGACGCTCGGAATGCATACCGCTCATTGTGGCACTAATGGATGGGGATAGCGAGCGTGAAAGAATGAACGTGTGACAACAATGCATCCCACCAAAGGTCTTCTCCTCGAGACGGCAGTCAACCTCATTGATGAATTCGGTCCTCAGGGTTTCACTGTTGAGACATTGCTGGAAATGTCAAAGATCTCGAAAGGATCTTTGTACCACCATTTTCATGACTTTTCGGATGTCATTGAGCAAGCACAAGTCGCACGGTTCTCTCGTTATGTCGATCAAGACATCGCACTTCTTGTCGGACTCTTGAAGTCGGCAACATCGCGTGAAGATCTTGAAGCGAAATTTTCGATCATTGTTCAAGGAGCTGGCTTGCCAGGTCGCGACGCTTCTCGCGCGGACCGTGCAGCAATTTTGGGTATGGCACGTCACTCCAAGAAGTTCGCTGAAGGCTTGGCAGTGGAGCAGCAACGTGTCACCGATGTGTTGACCGACATCGCTCGTGAAATGCAAGAACGTGGATGGATTAACAAGGACCTGGATGCAGCTGTTCTTGCAACTTTTGTTCAGGCCTATTCCATGGGTTTTGTTCTGAATGACAACACTTTGAATCCAATCTCCATCGAACAATGGAGCGCATTCATTTCAATGATGTTGGCGAAGATTCTTTAATCTCGCGTTTCGCAATGACGACTTAGAAGACGAGTGGCCCATGCGATAGATGGGGCAGAACTAACTCGGAAAATCTCTTTGCTTCTGCAATGTGCGGATAGCCCGAGAAAATAAATGCTTCAATTCCCAAGTCTTGGTATCGGCGAATCTTGTCGATGACTTGTTGAGGTGAACCAACAATTGCAGCGCCACAACCAGAGCGAGCTTTTCCGATGCCGGTCCACAGCGATGGCTCTATGAATCCGTCATCCGATGCTGCATCGCGCAACTCTGCTTGGCGTTTCACGCCAACACTGGTGCTGTCAAGAGAGCGAGATCGAATGGCATCGCCAGTCGCAGTATCAACGGCAGAAATGAGATGCGCGGCGGCTTCTCGTGCCTCTTCCTCGGTATCGCGAACAACAACATGAACGCGGTATCCGAATTTCAATGTGCGACCATGACGAGCGGCTCTTGTGTTCATGTCATTGATGATGCGCGAGATTTCCTCCTCAGTGTCAGGCCACATCAAGTAGACATCAGCATCCATTGCGGCAGTTTCACGGGCCTCATCACTGAGGCCACCGAAGTAGAACGCAGGGCTCGGTGCAGTGGCTTTGCAGATTCTGGGTGCATCAAGATGCAGAGAAACAAACTCGCCATCGCTATCCAAGCGTTCGCCGTTGAGAAGTGTGCGTAAAGCACGCATCGTTTCGGTGGTACGTCGATAACGCGATGGTCCGTCCAATGATTCGCCGGGCATCTCCGAAGAAATGATGTTGATGACAAGTCGACCATTCACTACTTGATTGAGTGTTGCCAACTGTCGTGCAAGTTGTGGCACCCAGTTCTCCCCAACACGAACTGCGGCCAGCATCTTCATTCGCTCGATGCGAGGCGCAATCGACGACGCAAATGAGATGGTGTCGATACCCATTTCATAGCCCGATGGAAGCAGGATGTTGTCGAAACCAAGACGGTCAACTGTGCTTGCAATGTCCGCGCAGTGTTCCCAACTGCTGAGAAGTTCAGTATTGGGTACTCCGAGTTGTTCGTAGTCGTCGTCGCACAGTGCACCGAACCATGCGATTTCCATCTGTCGAGGCTGTTGGCTCATGGAAGAGGAACGCCTTCGCTGGCCTGCACAATGCCGTACACGTCTGTACGAGACAGAGTCACGGACGTCGCCTTCGCTAGTTCAAACAGTCGTTCAGGTTGAGTGGTGCCAAGGATGGCGATTGCTTGAGAAGGATGAGCGAGAACAAAGGCGGTGGCAATTGCGGAACGCGTGACGTTCTCTCGTGCAGCAAGTTCATCAAGAATAGCCAAGAGCTCAGGACTGATTCCTTCGCCTGTCGCAATCCGTCCACCAGCAAGTGGGCTCCATGCCATGGGGGTGATTGCTGCTTCCATGCAGAGATCCAATGTTCCATCACGCATGGGGTCAAGGTGCACAGCAGAGAATTGTGGTTGCGTGGATGCAATGCCCGTATCCAGGAATCCGTTGAGTGCAAGAGTTTGCGGAACGGTGTAATTGGAGACACCAAATTCGCGAACTAATCCACGTGTGCGAAGAGAGGTAAATGCACGAGCAATCTCTTCAGGGTGCGTGAACATGTCGGGGCGATGAATTTGATAGAGATCAATGACGTCAACCTGCATACGGCGCATCGATGCTTCGCATGCAGCGATGAGATACTCGCCACTGGAGTCATAGGGGACACCTGGAATGATGCCGCCCTTTGTTGCAAGCACAATGCGGTCTCGCAGTCCGGGAACAGCGGAGAGAACGCGACCGAGTGCTTCCTCGCAAGCTCCAAAATGTGTGCCGCCCCAATCAAGGCCGTACACATCAGCGTTGTCGATGAGATTCATGCCGAGGTCAACGGCAGTGGTGACAACTGCAATGTTCTCGTTGTCATCGCCCGTTAATCGCCAGCATCCAAGCGCGAGCGGACCCACCTCTTCGAATTGCCCAATTGTCCGCAACGTATTGGTGGCTAACGGACCTGCAGGTGAAGTGGGGAATCGAAGATCAGCCATGACACGAGGTTAATGACGAGTCTGAAGAAGTGAGGGGTTGATCTCGGCGATGGAACGAACACCGGTGAGCGCCATGGATCGATGTAATTCGGACTCCAGCATGTTGTACGCCTTCTCCACACCTGCTTCGCCAGCGGCGCCGAGCCCATACAGATAGGAACGACCCATCGTGCAGACCGAAGCTCCGAGTGCGATTGCCTTCAGAATGTCGCCACCGCGTCGCACGCCACCATCACAGATGATGGGCAGCGAACCGTTGGTTGCCTGAGCAACGGGTGCGATGAGATCTATCGGTGCAGGGGCTCCGTCAAGTTGACGACCACCATGGTTCGAGAGCGCAACAGCATCGACGCCATATTGCTGGGCAAGCAGTGCATCGGCGACCGATTGCACGCCTTTCAGAATGATGTGGCCCTTCCATCGTTCACGGAACCATGCGATGTCGTCCCATGAAAGTGCTGGGTCGAATTGTTCCGAGATGAAATCAGACAAAGTGACTGCGGTGCCCGCCTCGCGTCCTGCTGCACCACTGATGTTGGCAAAAGTGATGGGATCATGTCGTACGAAGTCCCATGTCCAAGCCGGATGCGTGATGCCATCGATGATTGTTCCTGGCCCAAGTTTGGGCGGAAGAGTGAAGCCACGTCGTACATCGCGTTCGCGTCTGCCCAGCACAGCGGTGTCAACTGTGAGCATGATGGCTTCGTATCCGTTGGCCTCGGCGCGCTGCAACATGTCGTGTACCAGCGCTCGGTCTCGCCATACATACACCTGAAACCATTTCGGGCCGTTGCTCGCTGATGCAACTTCTTCAATCGATCGGGTGGAGAGAGTCGACAAGCAATACGGAAGTTGGTGTTGCGCGGCGACGCGTGCAACGGCGAGTTCGCCGTCGGAATGTGCGATACGAGTGAAGCCCGTCGGCGAAAAGATGATGGGGGAGGTCAGTGTGTGACCTAGGAAGGTGGTGCTGGTATCGATTCCAGAAACGTCGCGCAGGATGCGTGGGACGAATTCATATCGCTGAAACGCCTCGCGATTGTTGAGAAGGCTTGTTTCGTCTTCGGCGCCACCATCGATGTAATCGAAAATGCCACCAGGCAGTCGTCGCTTCGCGATGAGGCGGAGGTCGTCAATGTTGGCGGCTCGGTCAAAGCGACGTTTGCGGGCGGACAATGTTGGGCGCGCGAAACTAGCGACAGAACGCAACGTGCGAAAGAGTCCCATACATACCTCCTGGGGTTGCTCCACACTAACTATGGGCCGTGATGCGCCTCGTCTTGGTCAAACATGGCGTGGTGCGTGAAACTGAAGCGTGGCTTTTCCTTCGGACCTCGACATTGCTCAAGCAGCGACACTTGCCCCACTTGCTGAGATTGCAACACAGATGGGCCTGTCTCCCGAACACCTTGAGATGTATGGCCGCAATGTGGCCAAAATTGATCTTGATGCTGTGGGGGACATCACGTCACGCCCCAAGGGGAAATATGTAGTCGTCACTGCGATTACTCCGACACCACTGGGTGAAGGAAAGACCACCACATCAGTAGGTCTCGCCCAAGCGATGAAGCATGTCGGAAAGCGCGGCTTGCTGGCATTGCGTCAACCATCCATGGGTCCAACATTCGGCATCAAAGGTGGTGCTGCAGGCGGTGGATACAGCCAAGTCGTACCGATGGAGAACCTGAATCTTCATCTCACTGGCGACTTTCACGCAGTCACTGCCGCGCACAACCTGCTTGCCGCGATGGTGGATAATCATTTGCACCAGGGCAATGCACTTGGACTGGCTCTGAAGAAAATCACATGGCGTCGAGTTCTGGACGTCAATGATCGTGCACTACGCAACATGGTGATTGGCATGGGCGGAGCAGAAGACGGATTCGTTCGTCAGTCGGGGTTCGACATCACGGCAGCTTCTGAAGTGATGGCAATTCTTGCGTTGGCAAATGATGCAAATGACCTACGAGCACGACTAGGGCGGATTGTTGTTGGTTACACCGATGACAACATCGCCGTGACTGCAGAACAAATCGGATGTGCAGGCGCAATGGCTGTCATCTTGCGCGATGCAGTGAAGCCGAACCTCATGCAGACTTTGGAGAACACACCCGCAGTCATTCACGCAGGGCCGTTTGGAAACATCGCAACGGGGAACTCGTCAGTGATTGCAGACAAGTTAGGTATTCACCTGTGTGACTACTTGATTACCGAAGCAGGCTTCGGTGCCGACATGGGCGCGGAGCGCTTCTTCAACATCAAGTGTCGCGTTTCGGGAATGACACCCGATGCGGCGGTTCTTGTTGCCACTGTGCGAGCACTGAAGGCGCACTCAGGTCGATACAAGGTGGTGGCAGGGAAGCCATTGCCACCTGACATGTTGAAAGAAAACCCAGACGATGTTCGTGCTGGTGCAGCCAATCTGGTGAAGCAGATTGAGAATGTGAAGGCACATGGCGTGTCTCCAGTTGTCGCAATCAATGCGTTCCCTGGGGACTTTGCATCTGAACACGCAGTGATTCGTGAGATTGCTGAATCCGTGGGCGCTCGCGTTGCAGTGTGCACACATTTCTCTGATGGCGGTGCGGGCGCAGTGGATCTTGCCAATGCGGTGATTGCTGCGTGTGATGAGAAGACCGACTTTTCATTTCTGTACCCCGACGATGCTTCGTTGAAAGAAAAGATTGAGAAAATCGCCACCACGATTTACGGAGCCGCGAAAGTGGAGTACAGCGCCGAGGCGAATCGTCAATTGGCGATGTTTGAAGCCAATGGTTTTGGCGTGTTGCCTATCTGTGTTGCAAAGACGCATCTCAGTATCAGTGGAGATGCAGCGTTGAAGGGTGCTCCCACGGGGCATACGTTGTCTGTGCGAGAAGTGCGTGCTTCTGTCGGCGCCGGATTCGTGTATCCCATCTGTGGGGACATGCGAACAATGCCTGGCCTTGGAGCGAATCCAGCAGCTCTCAGTATCGACATTGGACCTGATGGCCGTGTCGTCGGTTTGTTCTAGTTACTTGCCGCGAAGCGCTGCCACGATGGGTGCGCATTCATCAATGTTCTCTGCGCCCACGATGGTGTAGCTAAAGCCCCAGCGTTCACGACGCTCAAGCAATTGCTGAATACATTCTTCAACGGAGCCGAT
>JBEDFA010000033.1:0-5056 GCA_041175365.1 Actinomycetota bacterium
TCCGTTGCGACGCCCGGATACGGAAGAGTCGCAACATTGATTGCGGTGAGACGACCTGGAGCTGTTGCAGTGATGCCATCTGAAGAGATATCGAATGCAATACCCATGTCCGTGAAGCGCGAAAGCATCATGCCCATGTGTTCCGCCACTGCTCGACCAACGTGGACCGTGCCTCCACACATTGCCACTGCCGCAATATAGGTAGCGGCCTGCACGCGATCTGTCACCACTTCGTGAGTGACTGCTTGCAACGTTGCGTGTTCGACACCCGTGATGGTGAGAGTGGAGGTTCCAATTCCCTCAATGCGACAGCCCATTTTGCGCAGCATTGTGCACAGGTCAACAATCTCTGGCTCGCGTGCTGCATTACGAATGGTGGTGACACCGTCTGCCACAACTGCTGCCATCACAATGTTTTCGGTTGCGCCAACACTGGGGAAATCAAAATCAATGTCGGCACCCTGCAAACGTGATGCTCGTCCAATTATGCCGTCAGCAGTCACATCAAACGTTGCACCCATTGCTTCGAGTCCACGCAGATGCATGTCGATGGGACGACCACCGAAGTCATCACCGCCGGGAAGTGCAATATCAATCTCTCCGCAACGACCCAACAACGGACCCACCAGGTTCACCGACGCACGAATGCGGTCGGCAAGCTCAAAAGGCGCAACGGGCGTAATGGCACCAGAGTTCACAATTTCAATGTGCTGTCCCACTTCGCCAGGCGCTGCTGGATGGAAAGCAATGTCCAAGCCAACCGCCATGAGAAGGTCCGCCATGATGTCAACGTCGACAATCACTGGTGCATTCGTGAGGAGGTAGCGACCATCAGCTAAGAGCGTGGCTGCCATCAGTTTCAATACCGAATTCTTGGCGCCAGGCACAATGACCTCGCCAGCCAAGGGGCCACTGTGCGAGGCAACGATGATGTCGCCCTCTGTGTTTGACCCTTCTGACATGGCTATCAGTATGCTCCCGCCATACCCATGAAAGGGAGGACACCCCCAATGCGCCTGCCCACATGGGCTCTGCCATCAGACACTCTCACCCTTCGGCAGCGCCACATTGTCCTGCTGATGGCCCTGGCGTCGATGTCTGCAGCCTTTACCAACACCCTTTTCACCCAGACGGTTGCCTACGCAGCTGATGAGTTTGGTGTCGCCACATCCGGTCAAGGCATCGGTGCCGCCGTCGTTCGATGGGGCATCCTCATTTGTCTCCCACTTGTTGTTCTGGCAGACCGACGTGGTCGCCGCCCCATGGTCCTCACCGTCGCATGGATCGCTCCCGTCGTGTGTGCGCTTGGCGCAATCGCCCCCTCCTTTCCCTTTCTTGTTGCAACGCAAGCCATCGGACGACCGCTAGGACTGACGCTCGACATTCTGATTGCTGTGATTGCAATTGAAGAGATGCCCAAGAATTCACGCGCTTTCGCCACTGGCGTTCTTGCAATGTGTAGCGGCTTTGGCGCGGGAATCGCGGTGGCCGCACTGCCACTTGCTGATCTTGGCGAACGTTCGTGGCGCCTCGTGTATCTCATCACTCTGGTGTGGCTCATCGTTGCAATTGCACTGACTAAGTGGCTTCCAGAGTCGCAACGATTTGAGAAGCAACACACTTCATTCTCAGCGCGCCACCTCCGTTCACTCCCCGCACTTCGTCGCAATCTTGGACGCATCTGCACGGTGGTGTTTCTCACCAATGTGTACATCGCAACGGCATCGATTTTTCAGAATCGATACCTCAAAGAAACTCGTGGATACTCCGCTGCACTTGTCGCCATCTTTACGATCGCAACATCGACACCTGCCGGCCTCGGCTTGCTGGTGGGCGGACGCATTGCCGATGAACGCGGGCGACGAATCATCGGCGCCACCATGGTTCCGGTGGGCGCATTACTGATGGCGTTGTCTTTTGCCGTCTCTGGGCCCGCCATGTGGGTGATTGCAATTACTGGTGGACTCGCACTCGGCATCTCTTACCCCGCAATGGCGGTGTATCGCGGAGAGCTCTTCCCCACCCACGTTCGCAGTATTGCGGGCGGCATCATCATGACCTCGGCCCTTATTGGCGGAAGCATTGGTCTTATCGGAGGCGGCTATGTGCTTGATACCGGCATTCGATACGGCACCGTGATGCTGTGGCTTGCACTTGGTCCCGTTGTCGCATCGCTCATCGTGTGGTTCCGTTATCCAGAGACCGCTCACCTGGAACTTGAAGACATCGTTCCCGACGATGCGCCAACAGCTACAGAGAAGTAATCCACTGCGCAGCTAGTTCTGCCACGACATCATCCTTACGTGCCAGTTCATGACGTGCATTTTCCACCCATTGCCATTGCACTTCTGCGGGCACCACCGCAAATGCAGTCGCTAGTTCGTCGGGGGAACCGAAGTCGTCACGGGTGCCACTGATACACAATGTTCGCGTGCGCAACTTCGGGAGATGTTCAACGCGTAATTTGTCTGGCTTTTTCGGCGGATGCAATGGATAGGACACCAACACAAGTCCAGCCACAAAAAGCGGATCGGTTTCATCTGCGACTGCCATCGAACACATCCGGCCGCCCATTGAACGTCCACCGATCACTAAGTCATTCGTATTCACTCCCAAGAAATCGGCGAACGCGCGCACTTCATCTTTGACGCACTGCACGAGAACTGGTGCTTTGTCGGGGAATGATTTCCCCGCCTTGCGATACGGGAAATCGATACGCGCAACTGGCAATGAAGCCAATGCGGTTTCCATTGCAATCAGAGATGAATGCGTTGAGGACGAACCGGCACCAGGAAAAAGCACAACGCCTTTGATTGTCACAATGCATCCAACAAAATGCGACGAGCCTCGGAGATGTCCATCATCACCTTGCTAGCAACTTTTTCGTTACCACCGTGATCAGGATGTGCATCGCGCATGCTCGCGCGGAAACGAGACATCACCTCACGCTTTGATGGTTTGACAGTGCCACCGGGGAATCCGAGAATGTCTAACGCCCATGCACGTGGATCCGCCAATGCCGACACACCTGATGCGCGAGAGCCCGCAAGATATGTGATGAATGACGGTCCGATAGGACCACGCCACGTAAAGGCTTTCCGCAAGATTGGTACAAGCAGTTTTCTTGTCTGCTCATCAAGTCGTTCGAGCGCATAGATACACCCCAGCACCTGCTGTAGGGGCGAACCGTTGCTGTTCAATTCAAATTCAACCGTGTCGCCAACTCCGATCAGTCGATGAGAGCTGTGCGTCAATCCATGACGGTCCACTTGGAACCGATGCCGAAGTCGCGGCTGTACAACGCGACTGCCACGTTCAATCTCCGTCAACAATCGCTGAATATCAACGTGAAAGTCTTCATCAACTTCACGGATGTGCACAGAAAGAATTGCGCCCAGCAATAAGCCGCCAAACCCTGGCGCAGGGTCAACGGGCAAATACATGTATCCCAGCGAAAGACGTCGCGTTGGGGCAATGGGCCGTGAGTGAAAGATCTCAAGCTCGGCCAGCAACATAACTGTGACGCTATCTAGCGGTGACAGAGAGACAGGACGACATTGGGCACATCATCACAAGAGCGACTGAAGAAACTCTTCAGTGAAGGAATATTCACGAATCACATTGAGCGGGTCTCGGAATCCATGACCCTCCCCCGGCATGACTTCCAGTCGCAGTGAACCGCCAGCAGCTCGGACCACATTCTGCAAGCGTTGCGAATGAATCAAAGGCACTGAGTGATCTTGGTCCCCGTGGAAGACGAGAACTGGCACTTTCGCAATACGGTGCGCCCATTTCAAAGGCGATCGGGAATGCAGCAATGGGTCTTCTGGCGATGATGCTCCGATGAGGCGCGGCATGTAGTGCGTCTCAAATGGGTCGTCCCCTTTCATCAATTCACCAAGATCGACAACGGGGAAATTCAACACAGCACCAGCCACAAGCGCCGGGTCTACTGCGATGGTGTTCAGAACTGTCAGCCCGCCAGCGCTACCACCCATCAGCACAGTGCGTTCGGGGCGATAGCCGAAGACGCGCTGCACATGCTGCAACACAGCAAATGTGTCCGACGAGTCTGCACTTCCCCACTGGCCTTCCAATGCCAACGCGAAGTCTCGCCCATGACCTGTCGTACCGCGATGGTCAACCACTGCAATGGACCAACCACGCGATAACCAATACGTGAGGCGAGGCCGGAATGTCACCTGCCATTGGTCAGTTGGGCCACCATGCACCCACACGATCAACCCAAATGGAGGATGCGCCGATCGATACAAACGGTACGGAACTGTGACATCACCATTCTCTGCAGTGTGCACCGACGGCTCAACTAGTTCGGCGTCTATTTCTGGTGTGAACCACAATTCATCTGCAGGCTGCACGAGGATGGTGCGCTCAATCTCTTCGAGATTGCTGACGTTATACACCACTACTTGTTGAGGTGTGCGTGCACCACTACGCAATGCAGACAACGTGTTCTGCTCCCAGGAAACACAACCATGAATACCTCTGCCAACAAACGTGCGCTCTTGCGTTGCACGGTCAAACACCCACAATGAGCCAAACCCATTTTCGTTGCGCGTGTACGCAACACGGGTTCCGTCGGAACTAAAACACCACGTGCGCTGACCAGGACCCCACGTGGGACCACCATGCTCGCAATCATCTTCAATCACCACATCGTGATCAACAATGCGATCCGCCAGAATGCGCACGTTTGTGATTCCACGCGCATCATCGATGTAACCAAAACTTGTTCCGTCTGGACTAAAGCGCGGCTGCTGAACGGCCATATTCGGCGTCGATGGATCGGGGTAAATCGTGCTCTCTGTCCACGGCATGTTTGGACGTTGCCACTCAAGACACATGCCATCTGCACCAGCAGCAGCATCCATTGCAAAACCTTCCGATGCATGCACCAGCCACGGTTCACCAGAACCGACCTTGCAGCCCCACAACTCTTTCCAATCAGCGATGACGAACAATGAACGGTTCATGTAATCGAATGCCGGTGTTGACCAATTGCGAGATGCGTCAAAGGGCAACCGCTTCACACGCG
>JBEDFA010000034.1:0-15141 GCA_041175365.1 Actinomycetota bacterium
TTCCGTTACACCCGTCACGGAATTGTGTGGCGCGTCGAGCGCCTTGCCCCGTAAGGAGACTCTATGTCGTATCTTGTGCCCGCCGAAGACGTTGTTGCAGCGTATGTTGAGTTGCGTGATCGCATGATTGTGTTGCTTCGTGAACTGCCAGAAGATGCAGCAACAGTGATGGTTCCACATTGTCCAGATTGGACCGTGCAAGAAACCGTCTCACATATGGTCGGGGTGCCTGAAGCAATCATGATGGGCGACATGGAGGGTGTTCCTGGTGAGGCATGGACGCAGCGCCAGGTAGAGCGTCATCGTGGAGAAACATTGAAAGATCTTGCGGATAAGTGGGCTGCACAGGGAGATCAATTTCTTGCAGTGCTTCCGAACATTCCTCAGCCAGTTTTGTCGCAGCTGGTTTTTGATGTTGCCACCCATGAGCAAGACGTGCGATGCGCCGTGGGAAAGCCAGGCGCGAGAGATGCTGCATCAGTGGCAGTTGGTATTGGATACATCAAGACCTTGATTGATGGACGTGATGATCTTGATGTTGACGTTGTTAATTCATGGAGTGTTGCTGATTTTGACCTCTTTAGGTCACTTGCGGGTCGACGTTCGGTGGAGCAAATTGTTGAAGCGGGTCTTGATGCAGGCTTTATTCAAAGGACGTTGGAAAAACTTCCAACCAGCATTCCCGCTGTTTCTATTGCTGAATAGTTAGCCGGGCCAGGTGGTGGAACATTCCACCAATGCATCAATCAGCGACTCTGTGTGCGGAGTGAGGCCTGGGCCTTCCCAGTCCCACCACAACGGACTGGATCCTCGAACGCGTGGAGGAAGTTCTAATTGCACACCTGCGTGTTCAACAGCATTGACCGGATTGTCCTGATGTAAACCACGCAGGTTCTGCGGAATGTCATCAAGGTCATCGAGAATGCGATACGCGGGTAGGTGACGTTGTAAGGACTCCGACAAATGCGCAGCCAATCGACGGTTACGCCCACCCAAAAGAAGCGACGTAAAGAATCCTGCGCGACCAAAGCCATGAACGGTGATCACGATGTTGACGTGATTCAGAAACTCATTCAATACGGGGGACTGATCAGCGGTCACTTTGTGGGACGGGATGTGCCACTCAAGATTGTCGGGCAATTGAATTCCGTAATACGAAGCCCCTGCTCGTTCGGCTGCACGTGAAGCAACAATGTCGGTCATTTCTTCCAGTGCGCCACCGTGAAATGCCATAAAGCCGAAGTTTGAACGAAGCACCGAATGTTCGGAGACGCCGTCCATTGTGAGGAGATGGGACAGTTCCATTTAGTTCTCGCGTGGAGAGGAACGACGCATGACAATCACAGCTGCGGCAATGACGGTGATGAATATTGCAGCCAATAGATATGCACCGGTGTTCTGAAGGAAAGTAGCCACATTGGTTTGTAGTTCTTCGACGCGGCCAACAACACCATCGGACCCGCGATTGGTAATTGCGCCAAACCAGTACCACGTGAGATAAAGACCGGTGATTACAACTGCGACGGCAGACAACTTGTCGAAGAAGGGAAAACTCTTCTTCAGATTGCTCACTAAACCGAATCGTGCAAATGCGAGTGCAACGGTGAGAGATGTGACAAGGAGCCCCATCCCAAGGCCATACAACGCGATGCTGAGAACACCCGAGACAAATCCGTGTCGCCCCACGGAGCCCAGAATGACCGAGATAAGAAGACCAATGGTGCAGCCAATAGATGCAACTGCATATGCGATACCAAAGACAAACATGTTGCGCCAGGTGCGCTGTTTCTTCATTGCCATGTTGGGCTGTGCAACAGGTGGTTTCCAACCTCGGAACATCGCAATGCCCATTGCAATCAATCCGATGCCGATGATGAGGGCTGCGTACTTGGCATTGTCACGAATGACGGTGGTGAACGCACGAGAGATGATGCCCACAATGAGGAATAGTCCAATGAATCCACTGGAAACGGCAACGCCTACGGTCAAACCGCGTCGAAGTGTTGTGGCGGGTGATTCACTCTCGCGATTGAGCTCAGTGCCGAGGTAATAAAGAAGGTATGTCGGAAGAAGAATGAACCCACAAGGATTAACCGCCGCCAAAACTCCGAGAATGAAGCTGTAGGCGAAGTCACCTTCTAATGCGATCACTCGGTGACTCCGAGATCCTTCGTCAAGATTGCTTCAATATCTTCGGGCTTCAATTCCCCCGACTGCATCTTGACGATGACACCTTTTTCATTCAGAAAGAATGTTGTGGGGAAGGTGCCAACTTTTGCGGCGGACAATTGATCGCCATCGTCGATATACGTTGCGAATTTCACGCCGAGATTGTCAAGAAATGCTTTTGCATCTTCACGTGTGTCGTTCGGATTAATGCCAAGGAAGTTGACGCGATCGCCGTACTTCATTGCTGCGTCGGATAACGCAGGCATTTCTCTGGTGCATGGTGTGCAGGTGGAGAACCAGAAGTTCACGACCATTGGTTTGCCAGTAGGAACAATGGTGACGTTCATTCCGGTTGCAACGTCTTGCACTTCAACGAATGGGAACTCTTTGCCCTTGGTGTTTTCGTTGGTGCCGATGCCTGGGGTCAACGAGACCCCAGGATCGGTTCGATTGGCGCCAGTGTCGTCGGGGGACGAACTACTTGAACATCCTCCGATGACACTGGCAGACAGCACAATGAGTGAAGTCGCAACAACGACCTTTTTTCGACTCCACCGCATGTACTCAGGCTACGAGATGCCGTGGGATCGGTACCTCTTGAACAGCTGTGACAGGTCTTGTCTTGACGGGTGGACGGCCCCGAGGCCTGCGCACTCCGACGACTCTGCCCATATCGAGTTCTTCCCCACCCCAGACGCCCCAGGGCTCTTCACGCTCAAGAGCACCCGATAGGCATGCGTCCTTGTTGGAGCACTTTGAACAAATGGCCTTTGCGCGCTGGATGTCCACCCACTCCTCAGAGAAGAACAGGTAACTGAGGGTGCCATTGCCATCGGAGCAGCGCTTTGCGGAAAGCACCAGCGGCTGGTCGACGAGGGCGATGCCCCCCATGTCTGTGTTGATCTTGGTGTACATGTTCTTTCTCTTTTCCTTTCGGGTGCTTTTGGGAGATCTAGGTAGTGGTCGGATAAAACAAAAAGGCCGCTCGGGTGGAATTCCCGGCGGCCAGTGGAGTGTTGGAGTTGAACTTGTTAGTTCAGAATCCCACGGGGCTGCCGGGAGCGACGCTTATTGACGTGCTTTACGACCGGAGTGGACCACATGGAAACGGCGTGATCGACCACAATCGCGGAATAGGCAAACGCCACGGCTGTCGCCGTGGTGCCCATAAACGCGGTGGTGAACGAGGTACGCATATCGGTGCCCATGAAACCACCTTCCGGCGGCCATTTCAACTGAATTAATGAAACCCAATGCCCATAAGGGTTTGAGCCCTCCCGATAGGGTCGCTATATGGCCTTCCGTGACGCTGCTCTCTCCTTCGAGATGGTCAAGCGCGCCTCTGTTGGGCGTGAATTCACCGCTCGACGCCGAGTGCGCCTGGGTGATGCCACACCGAATGGCCGTTTGCGCCTTGATGCCCTTGCTCGGTACCTGCAAGACGTCTCAAACGACGACACCAGAGTCTCGGAATGGAGCGATCCGCATTGGTGGGTCGTGCGTCGCACCGTTGTCGACGTGCATGAGTTTCCGAAATACATGGAAGAGATTGATCTCACCACCTGGTGCGGTGGACTCGGTTCACATTGGGCGGAACGTCGCACGCAGATTTCTTCGATTGATGGTCGCGTACTGATTGATGCAGCTGCATTGTGGGTGCACATTGATCAGGACACGATGCAACCAAGTCGTGTGCCCGACGATGTTGTTGCAACGTTGACGGAATCATCAGGTGGTCGTGACATCGGTGCACGTTTGTTGTTGAAGCACAAATTGTTTGACGAAGTGAATGCAACAAGTGCGCCATGGCCACTTCGTTTCAGTGACTACGACGCTGTCGGGCACATGAACAATGCTGCGTACTGGGAGATTGTCGAAGAGCATCTCGCTGACCAC
Source organism: Actinomycetota bacterium (assembly GCA_041175365.1). Lineage (GTDB taxonomy): Bacteria > Actinomycetota > Acidimicrobiia > Acidimicrobiales > Ilumatobacteraceae > UBA2093. Next base: position 4,066 of record JBEDFA010000034.1, read on the forward strand.
CGCGAATTGCGCGCACCGATGCGCGCAGTAGTGGAACATGTGATTCAAGTTGACCCTGGTCAGCATCCGACACGTCAGTCTGTTGTTGAGAACAACGAACTTGATTTAGAACTCACTGAGAACGGAACAATGCATTCAGCAATGTGGTGCGGAGTTCTTTCCTAGTCGTGTAACACGTATTCGAACACGCCGTTGTTGTCGCGTCGTTCGAAATCACCAAGAAGACGAAGGTGTTCTAGGTGGGCATATGCTTCGCTGTCTGCCATCGAGCCTTGTGCGCGTGGCGAGAAGAGATGGGTCGCAAACTCCATCACGCTTGCTGGTCGACTGAGATCGTTACTGACATCACGCAGTTTTTGAAGACGTTCTTGGTGATGATCTTTAATTTGTTCGACACGATCTCCGACATTGTCAAACGGAGTTCCGTGAGCGGGAAGTGTGATGGACACTTGATCAGCAAAGCGACCAATCTTGTCCAGCGAATCGAAGAACAACGTGAGTGGATCACCATGAGCCGTGAGGCCACTGATGTGTGGAGTAATGGTCGGCAACACATGATCACCGCTCAATAAAGTGCCTGTTTCTGGGTCAAAAAGGCATAAATGGTCATGGGTATGACCGGGCGTATGCACTGCCATCCATTCGCGTTTCGCAAACTTCATTCTGTCGGTCTCGGCCAGGCGCACCGTTGGCGTTGGCACTTTCATCAGACGTGGGAAAGCTCGTCCAATCTGAAAGCGAACGCGACGCTGCCAAGGAACATCCATTGCAGGACCACCCCACGGTGGCGCATCGAAGGGACTGCGCATCATGAGCGCGAGTTCCTCTGCATCAACATCTGGTGGTTCCGTTGGGTCGTAGAACGTGCGGAACAATCGATGCGTAATGATGTCGGCACCTGACTCAGACCGAATGCGTTCAGCTCCGCCGTAGTGATCGGGGTGACTATGTGTGACGATGACGGAGTGAACACGCTTGAGCGGAACACCAATCTGTCTTAGACGCTCTTGCACTGCCAACCATGACTCTTTGGTGGGCATACCAGGGTCAACAACAGCAACGCCGCGTTCGTCTTCGAGCACGTACATATTGACGTGACCAAGTCCGGTGATATTTGCAGGCAGTTGTGTTCGAAGAATGCCTGGTGCTACTTCAACAATTTCTTCAGTCGCCTGCAACTGCTCCGACTTCACGGGACGCGGCGACTGCTCGTTCACTTTTTCTTCGTCTCTTCGGCTGTACGAAAAACTTTGTCGCGATAGAACTTCAGTTCCGCAACGCTGTCACGGATGTCATCCATGGCGCGATGAGTGATTCCTTCGCTCTTTGGACGAGCATGCTCAAGCCCCGGATTCCATCGCTTGACGAGTTCTTTGATGGTGGAGACGTCAACGCAGCGATAGTGCAGCCAGTTTTCAATATCTGGCATGTATTTCGCGAGGAACGTGCGATCAGTACGGATTGAGTTTCCGCACAGAGGAATCTTGTTTGGTTCAGGGCTATGCAGTTTGATGAAATCAAGAGTCTGCTGCATCGCTTCAGCTTCAGAGATGGTGGAGGTCTTGATCTTCTCCAACAGGCCAGAAACAGTGTGCATGTTGGTGACAAAGTCGTCCATCTCGGCCAAGACCTCATCTGATTGATGAATGACAAGGTTCGGACCCTCGGCCACGATGTTGAGGTCGTCGTCAGTGACGAGAGTGGCAATCTCGACAATCACGTGGCGGGACTCATCAAGGCCTGTCATTTCAAGATCCATCCAGATCAACATGTCTGCCTCTTCATTGGGTCAAATCTAGTGTTGAGAGCACGAATGACAGGCACTAAAGCCCGCGTGGCAGGCTGTACGAAGAACTTTCAGGGGGAAATGATGGCTGAATTAAACACAGGGCAGACGGACCTCATCGGACGTATTGAAGGCAACGTTGCGATTCTGTCGTTCAATCGCCCAGAGGTGCGTAACGCACTTTCCGAAGGTGTCTATGCAGGGTTTGAAACTGCGTTGCCACAGATTGCGGCGAATCCAAATATTCACGTCGTGATGTTGACGGGCGAAGGCGGGGCTTTCTGTGCTGGCGGCGATGTGAAGCAGATGAATGCTTCGCATGTTGGGGGCGGTTCAGGTGTTGGTGGTTCGAGTATCGAAGACAGAGTGCAAGGCATTCGTCAGCGACAGAATTCTGTGAGTGCTGCGTTGCGTAAATTGCCACAGCCCGTTGTTGCAGCGTTGCCTGGTGCTGCTGCTGGTGCGGGTCTATCGATCGCTCTTGCAGCTGACCTTCGTATTGCTGCCGAACGCGCTGTTCTCGTGACGGCCTTTTCGAATATCGGTGCGAGTGGAGACTTTGGTTCGTCCTGGTTCTTGCCACGTTTGGTGGGAGAAGCAAAGGCGAAGGAACTTCTCTTTATGTCGCCTCGTCTCTCTGCCGAAGAGGCCTATGAAATGGGATTGTTGAATGCAGTGCTGCCTGATGATAACTTCGCAAAGGGTGCGTTGATGTGGTGCCAGGAATTGGCTGCGCGTGCACCTATTGCATTGCGATATATGAAAGAGAACATCAATCGTGCGGGTGATGTGCAATTGCAAGCAGCACTTGATGCCGAAGGGACTGCAATGATTCGCACAATGTCGACCGCAGATCACCGTGAAGCTGCTGCCGCTTTCGTGGAGAAGCGTGCACCGCGCTTTACAGGGAAATAGTTAGCGCTCTTGTCGCGTCATACTGACGCTGACATTAATTTCGCGACTCTGTCCACCGCTAAAAATTCCGCGCATAGGACTGACGTCTGTGTAGTCACGACCATATGCAACAACTACATGTTGCTCGCCAACAGGTTGACCATTTGTTGGGTCCACTGGAATCCATTCGCCAACCCACGCTTCAAGCCATGCATGAGACTCGCCAACGACTGTTCTGCCGATTTCTCCATCACCTGTGTAGTGATAACCCGATACATAGCGTGCTGGAATGCCCGCTGAACGCAACAAGCTTAAGGTGATATGGCTGTAGTCCTGACAGACTCCACGCCCATTTGCCCATGCTTCTGATGCTGGCGTGAATACGTGAGTTGCGCCGGGTGTATAGGTCATTTTTTCGCGAACCATCTGCATGCACTTTTGAATTCCAGAATAGGGATTGGAGGTTGCAGTGACGACCGAAACAACCTCAGATGCTTCACTCAAGATGGGAGTCAGTGTTGTGTGGGCGAGATATTCCGAGAACTTGTCGAGTGTGCGTGGAAGATGCATGGGTATCCACGAATCAAATACTTCGCCATGATTGGGTACAGAGGTCTCAACCAAGTTGTCAGAGATCACTTCTAGAGAGAGATGGGCGGTGTGGAGGTCAAACGCCTCAACCATGGTGCCCCAGTAGTCACGATATGACAAGAGCGCAACCGAAGGATCAATTGTGGTTCGGTGGCGTACCAGCATTTGGTGACTATTCGAAACAGGCGTCATTCGCAATTCATTGAATGATGCAACAACATCTGATTCATAAAGATATGAAGTTTTATGAACGACCGACATTCTCCAGGTCATTAGTGGCTCCACACGATCGAACCCACAGGGCGAAAGAAGTTATCCCGCACCGCAATGCTTGTTGCGTCAACGGCTTTGAGTGACTGAGAAATCAACGCTTCAATCGTTGAGTCATTTGCACTATGGCCTGTGTATTCCAGTTGACTCCGTAACAGACCTACCGATTGAACGACCGATTCAATGCGAGATGTATTCAACGCGCCAATCTCACGTAATGCAGTTTCTGCACCAATGGAGGAACGCATGACGGAACGAGGGAAAGCAGTATCTGTGAGTAAGAAGCGACGGACAGATTGCCCATTCATACGTACATGGCCTCGGAGATAAGTGCTCAAGCCACCAACAGCACGAAGCATGGTGGCGGGCCCCTGCTCGGGCCATCCGAGATCGAGTCGCATATTTAATAATCGGCTTGCGAGATCTATGCGTTCGAGATAGCAGCCAAGCTCAAAAAAGTAATAAGCCTCATCACGTGGAGCGACCCAGTCAAAGACACCGTGTACCACAGCGAGGCTTTCCAAAACATCTCGTAACAATGCCCCTGGGAAATGAGGGTCAGGTTGAACTTGCGCGCGCATATGTGCCTTATTGAGAACTTCAAAGAAGTCAGGCGGTAGCGCATCTCGGACCGAACGTGCGTTATTTCTGGCCGCATCGAGAGATCCAAGAATGCTGTTCGGTGAATCTGCTGCTCCGTAGACAGCTGTTACAAGTTCGCTAAGTGAAGATACCTCTTCATCTTCAAGACCGAGACCGCGCATGAGAATTGTGATGCCTTTGCGTTGTTCCTCTCCTGTGTCCTGGACAAGCAACTGATGTAATTCAACAAGGAGACGTGTTGTTCCCTCGGCACGTTCGATGTAACGGCCCATCCAGAAGAATGATTCGGCTAGACGACTCAACATGGAGAGACTCCTTGTTGTTGTTGCTGTTCTTCTTGTTGGCGCATACGTAAGTCGGGTAATGCATGAGGTCCAGTTTCCCGAGGACCGGGTGCTTCGCTGACATCCATTTCTGTAAGGGTGGGCCGCAAGATCGGTCCAGTTGCATCGACTTCATCTCGTGGCTCCGCAAGGACCCACGTATCTTTTGAGCCACCACCTTGGCTTGAATTCACCACAAGGCTTCCTTCGACTAATGCAACGCGCGTGAGTCCGCCGGGAAGTACCCAAATGTCATCGCCGGTATTTACTGCAAAGGGACGAAGATCAACATGACGTGATGAGATAGTTCCATCGGCCGTCACAGTGGGACATGTGGAAAGGTTGATCACGGGTTGTGCCACCCAACCACGAGGATCACTGGTGATGAGTTTCTTAGTGTTTTCGAGCTCTTTTGAGGTGGCTCGTGGACCAATCACAATTCCATAGCCCCCACTACCTGCGACTGGTTTGATGACCATTTCTGCGATGTTTGAAACGACAAAATCAAGTGCGTCGTTGTCTTGTAAGTCGTAGGTTTCAACGTTAGGAAGAATCGGTTTCTCGTCTAGGTAGAACTCGATAATTTTCGGAACGTATGGATAGAGAGCCTTGTCATCGGCAACACCGTTACCGATCGCATTGGCAATGGCAACGTTTCCTGCTCGGGCCGCATTAAGAATGCCTGGAACTCCAAGGATGCTGTCAGCTCTGAAATGAACAGGATCAATGAAGTCATCATCTATTCGCCGATATACAACATGAACAGGTGCAGCTCCACTTGTGGTCCGCATGTAGAGCCTGTTGTTCTTGCAAAATAAATCCCGACCTTCAACAAGTTCAACACCCATACGTCGGGCAAGAAATGCGTGTTCAAAGTGGGCAGAATTGTGGACGCCAGGGGTGAGAACAACAATGGTCGGATCACGGACACCCTCGGGTGCCGTAGCTATTAGAGATCGTAGAAGTTGTTCGGGGTATTCCTGAACAGATCGAATGGCATATTCGTTGAAAATCTCGGGAACGACATGAGCAAGCGTGCGTCGGTTCTCCATTACGTAACTCACTCCAGATGGACATCGGAGGTTGTCTTCAAGTACTCGAAGAATTCCTTTCTGATCGCGAACAATGTCTATGCCTGCTACGTGAACTCGAACACCGTTCGGCGGCATGAATCCATGGGCGCAGCGGTGATAGTGCTCTGAGCTGGTGACAAGTGCTCGAGGAACGACTCCGTCATCAATAATCTGTTGGGCGCCGTAAACGTCATCTAAGAAGGCTTCCAATGCGATGATTCGCTGGCGAAGGCCCGCTTCCACCCATCTCCATTCAGCAGCCTCAATGACTCGCGGGATGAGGTCAATGGGTAGAGGGCGCTCCTGTCCAGAGAGCGTGAATGTGATTCCTTGCATGGCGAGATAGGAATCTCGTTGCTGTCCGCGTTGTAAAAGCTCAGTTGGACCTAAGCGGGAGAGGGATTCCCACATTCTGTTGACTGATTGGCGGGGGCTGCCGTCAGTTAAGAGTTCATCGACGGGTAACACCCTTCCATTTCTAGGGTTCCAGTGTTTCTGTTCTGTGTCTAACTGGTGAAGGCTCCGTTGGCGGTTAGTAAGGAAGGTTGGATACGGTCAAAGGGTTATGAATCCAGTGTCTGAAATTGCGCCACGCCCTTTGGAAGGAATCCGGGTATTGGACTTCACACGAGTTCTCTCGGGTCCACATTGCACGCGCATGTTGTCGGACTTAGGTGCCGAAGTCATCAAAGTGGAACCACCAGAGGGGGACCTCACACGTTTTGCGTTCCCTCGCGTTGGGTCAATGTCGACGTATTTTGCTCAGCAAAACATTGGCAAAAAGAACATCTCAATGGATTTGAAGAAGCCCGAAGCGGTGGAACTGGTGAAGAAGCTCGTTGCGGAATGTGATGTTCTTGTCGAGAACTATCGCGGTGGAGTGATGGACAAATTGGGGCTCGGCTATTCAGTCCTCGCTGACATCAATCCACGACTGATTTACGCAGCAATTAGTGGCTATGGCAATACGGGCCCGTGGAGCCATCGTCGTGCATACGCAACAGTGGTGAATGCGGAAACAGGAATGACTGGCTTACAAGCACGTGCACGTGGCGGACAAGCAACGAACGATCCACACAGTCATGCTGATGTGTACACCGGTATGGAAACTGCAGCCGCAGTGCTCGCTGCGTTGTACCAACGTGAACAAACGCATGTTGGTCAATACATTGACGTATCAATGGCACAGACAATGTTGTATGTGAATGAGCACGTGCAGAACGAACTGTTTGAAGACGAAGTTCCGAATAATCAGATTCGTTCGTTTCAGCCGGGGGATTACCCCATCTTGCAAACAGGCGATGGCACCTACGTTGTAGTAAGTGGCCATCCAGCAGAACGTGGAACATTTGATCTGTTTGTGAACGCTATGCAACGTCCGTCGATGCTGGAGGACGAACGCTTTACAGATGTGGCAACTCGGTTACAGAATCTTGATGCCCTTGCGAATGAACTTCGCGACTGGGCGCGTTCGATTCATACTGCACAAGAGATTGAAGACGTAATGGCGGAGGCTGGTCTTGCAATGGGTGTGGTGCGCACCATGAGTGAACTTGCCGACACCGATTGGGCTGAAGATCGCAACGTGATCATTGATGCCGACGATCGTTCTGGCTCAACATTCCGAGTACCGAATGCGCCATGGGTGTTCTCAGGGTCAGATGTGAGTACGCGAGGCATTCCGAAGTTTCGTGGTGAAGACAATGCAGAAGTGTTGCAGCAACTTGCTGGGGTATCGCCTGAAGAAGTGGAACAACTCACCGCAAGTGGTGTGTTGTCGATTCGTTTACCGAAGAAGTAATTATCGACCAGAGTGGCCGAAGCCGCCGCCACGATTGTTTTCGTCTAGTGATTCGACTTCAGTCCAGGTGACTTCCTCGATACGTTGAATCACCAACTGCGCAATGCGATCTCCGCGATGCACGTGATACGGGCGAGTGGCATCGGTGTTCAGCAACACCACTTTCAATTCGCCGCGATAATGCGAATCAATAAGGCCCGGAGCGTTCACCACGCTGATGCCATTGTTCAATGCGAGACCGCTGCGTGGCAGTACAAAGCCTGCAAAACCAAGCGGGATTGCAATCGCAATACCTGTGGGCATGAGTGAACGACCGCCATTGGGTGCCAACACAGTGTCTTCACGGGCGTACAAGTCAACTCCTGCATCGCCCTCGTGGGCTTGGCGCGGCAGTGGTAATTCTGCGTCTAAACGTTGAACTGATATCTCAGGCACAAGGACACCCTAGGTCCAAGTTGGTAAACGAGACAATCAGAACTGGTTACTGTCTGAGTATGTCCACACTTGATGACACTCGCTCGAATCCATTCTTGGAAGGCAATCTTGCTCCGGTGACGGAAGAGGTCACTTTCTTCAATCTGGAGGTGACGGGAACATTGCCTCCTGAATTGGATGGTAGATATTTGCGAAATGGGCCAAACCCCATCGGAAAAGTGAACGAGAAGAAATACCACTGGTTTACAGGCCATGGAATGGTGCATGGCCTGCGTATTCGTGGTGGACAGGCGGAGTGGTACCGCAATCGGTGGGTGCGTAATAACGAGGTTGCAACCTTGCTGGGTGAGGAACAGCCGTTGTCTGATTGGCCTGCAGATCATCAGCAGTTTGCTGCAAACACCAATGTCATTGGTCATAACGGGCAAACGTTTGCAATTGTTGAAGCAGGAGCTCCTCCCGTTGAACTTTCGTATGACTTAGAGACTGTGCGAATTTCGAATTTGGGAGGAACTCTTCCTCATGCGTATTCAGCACATCCGAAGCGCGACCCACTAACGGGTGAACTACATGTGATGACGTACTTCTGGGGTTGGGGTAACCAAGTGCAGTACCTCGTTGTGGGTACTGATGGTCGCGTGCGACGCCATGTCGATATTCCTACTGCTGGTGGACCAATGATTCATGACATTGCATTCACACAGAAATACATTTTGGTCTTTGATCTTCCGACTGTGTTCAACATTGATGCGGCAATGTCAGGCGCAAGCCTGCCGTATTACTGGGATCACAATTACCAAGCTCGTATTGGTCTTCTACCACGAGAAGGAAATGCGGATGATGTGAAGTGGATTGATATTGATTCCTGTTACATCTTCCATCCAATGAATGCATATGACGATGGTGATGAAGTGGTGTTGGATGCAGCACGCCACGACAAGATGTTTGATCGTGAGCGCCGTGGGCCTAGCGAAGGACCACCAACTCTTGACCGTTGGAGATTGAATGCGGTGACAGGGACACATACTTGTGAACGCATTGACGATCGTCCTCAGGAGTTTCCTCGCATCAACGAATCACTGATTGGTCTACGAAATCAGTTTGGGTATTGCGCTGGAATCGGAAAAGACTTTGCGCAGGACACATTGATCAAGGTGGATCTTGATAGTCGTCGGGTTGAGGCACGTACAGATACCTCTCGTTACGGATATGGCGAGCCAGTCTTTATTCCACGTGATGGGTCAAAGTCCGAAGACGATGGTTATGTGATGGCATTGCGATTGGATACCGAGACGCAGACATCAGATCTTGCTGTCTTTGATGCGCAAGCGATTACGGAAGATCCAATTGCTGTTGTACATGTTCCGGTGCGAATCCCCAATGGATTTCACGGAAACTGGATTCCTGGTTGATCAGCGAATTAGCTGAGAGCGACGCCAAGGTGGCGCAACGCCATTGCTGAGTACACAGCTGTACCGCGTCGCATGTAGTCCTCTGCGTAGACCGCACGGTTGCTGTGGTTCGGTGCGGCCTTCATGATGTCCATTCCTTCAGGCATGAGACCAAGGAACATCATTGCGCCCTGCACACGATTCAACACATAACTGAAGTCTTCTGCACCCATCACTGGGTTCTCCATGAGACGAACATTGCGATCGCCAGAAACAGCGGTTGCAACATCTGCGGCGAAACTCGCGAATTCATGGTCGTTCACGGTGACGTCGTAACCATTGCCAATTTCGACTTCAACATCGAGACCGTGAGCGGAGACAATTCCTTCTGCAACGCGGCGAAGTCCATCATGAATAAGTGATCGTGTGCGTTCGCTCACGGCGCGAATGGTGCCGTTGATCATTGCTGTTTCGGGGATCACGTTGCTGGTGGTGCCGGTGTGAATCTGTGTCACGGTGATGACGCCCGGATCAAACACATCAATGCGACGAGTCACCAATGTTTGCAATGCCTGAACAATTTCGCATGCAACAGGAACTGGGTCGAGTGTGAAGTGTGGAGCACTTCCGTGACCGCCCTTGCCCTTGATGATGACATTGAAGAAGTCACTCGATGCCATCATCGTGCCACCCTTCAATCCAAGGAAGCCTCCAGGAATGTTTGATGCTGCGTGAATTGCGAATGCACCGGTAATGGGTGATTCGGTTCCCACATCAAGCAAACCTTCGTTCAACATTTCGGAAGCGCCGTTGTAGCCCTCTTCGCCCGGCTGGAACATGAACAACACCCGACCAGTGATGTCGGACTTACGTGAACTGAGAATTTTTGCAGCACCCATCAACATCGCTGTGTGCGTGTCGTGACCACATGCGTGCATGATGTTTTCTTCACGAGACTTAAATGCGACGTCAGTGTCTTCAGGCATAGGCAACGCATCCATGTCGGCGCGAAGAAGAACTGTGGGGCCGGGCTTGTCACCAGTGAGCATTGCTGCGATTCCGCTGGTTGTCTCGTGCAGTGTGATGTCGAGAGGCAAACCTTCGAGTGACTGCAAAACGCGCTCACGTGTGCGGGGTAGATAATTGGAAATCTCTGGCCACTCATGCAGGTCGCGACGCATTGCCACCATGTCGTCGAACACATCATTTGCTTGTTCCAATAATCCGGCAGGGTTGCCATGTTGGTCGCGTGCGTCGTCGGTGGAGAGAGTGTTTTTGCTCATGCCCAATGGTAGGCAGATGGCAATGGCCACACCTGTAGACGTACACCCCGAGAACTCACCAGAGGAGATGGTCGAAGAGGTCGATGCTCTGGGAAATGTTCTGCGCTTGGTGACTCGCCGCGAGATGAGGGCCGGGGCACTGTGGCATCGAGCTGTGTTTGTGGCCGTGCGATCCACTGCGGGGGACTTGCTGGTGCATCGACGGGCCGAGACCAAAGACGTATGGCCCGGTTGGTGGGATGTTGCCGTAGGTGGCGTGTTGTCTCCGGGGGAATCGTGGGAAGTCGCCGCACAGCGGGAATTGTCTGAGGAGATGGGGGTTTCGGGGGTGGAGCTGCAGCCCCTTGGCACAGGCGCATATAGAGATGGTGCGGTGAAGCTAGTGGCGGCCTGTTTTCACGCCGTCTGCGATGGCCCGTTTGCCTTTTCTGACGGGGAAATCACGGAAACCCAGTGGGTTGCCGAGGGGGACCTGCGTGCCCGAATCAGGCAGAATTCCTTCCTTCCGGACAGCTTGGCGCTGATCTTGCCCCGTATTGGGCTGTAGCGGGCTGAAATCGCTCCCTTAGGCTTTCAAGCGTGATCAAGGTCGAATTCACCATTGAGCCATTTGAGATGGGCGAGGC
>JBEDFA010000035.1:0-3996 GCA_041175365.1 Actinomycetota bacterium
GCCATTGAGCACGTGGTGTCCACTGATGGTGGCGAGATGATTCCTGTGCGCCGTCTCATGGATTCCTGGATCTGGCAAGCCGGATACCCACTGGTGTCCGCACGTATCGACGGTGGCGACCTCGTGTTGTCGCAACGACAGTTCACATTTGACAACAACCCTGACGCCACTTTGTGGGTTGTTCCCATCCATGCGCGCATTGGCAACGAGATGCACAAGGTTCTTCTTGAAGGCGACGACATTCGCATCGCAATGAAGAATCCATCCGATGTTGTTGTCGTGAACGCTGGTGGTTCGGGCTTCTTCCGTGTTGAGTACTCCTCAGAACTCATGACTCGTATCTCGGGCGACACACTTCGTGGTCTCTCAACACTCGAGCGATACAACTTGGTCGACGATGCATGGAACGCAGTCGTTGCTGGTGCTGTCAGCACCGACCGCTTCATGGCATTCGCTCAGAACTTCACAGATGAACCTGACCTTGCCGTGTGGCAAGCACTGAACAAGGGCCTCGTTGGCCTTGGTCGCATGTTGAACCGCGACGAGATGGCGCCGTACAACACGTTTATTCGCAATCTTGTGTCGCCGATGTACGCAACATTGGGTGCCGACCCTGTGGACGGTGAACCAGAGCTCACTGCAAAGCTGCGTGGTCTGTTGTTGTCCACCCTCGCTGTTCTTGGCGCTGATGATTCTGCGCAAAAGCGTGCGCGCGAAATTCTGTTCAACAATGCAACAACCGAACCTGAACTTGTCGCTGCAGCAACCAACATTGTTGCTTCCACCGGCGATGCAAAAGATTACGAGTGGTTCCTTGGCCGCTTCCATGATCCAAGCACACCGCAAGACCGCATTCGCATGCTGTATGCATTGGCAGAGTTCGATGATGCAGACCTCATGCATCGCACCTGCGAAATGGCCTTCTCAGATGAAGTGAAGAGCCAGGATGCTCCATTCCTCATCACGCGTGCGATTGCTAACAAGTACCACGGCGACATTGCATGGGCTGCTGCACAAATGAATTGGGCTTATGCAAATGAGAAGTTCCCTGGCAACACCATCGTTCGCATGGTCAGCTCAGTCACCACTCTGAATACGCCAGCACATGAGGTACAAATTGGTGCGTTCTTTACAGAACACCCAATTCCACAAGCAGTGAAGACGTTGGAGCAGGTGCTCGAACGTCAGAAGATCAATGTGGCGTTGCGTTCCCGTGAAGCCGACACTTTGAAGTCAGCGTTACAGTCCTAATATCGCACTTCTTCCAGCATCTGCAACGCGCGACGCGCGCATTCTCGTCTTCACACGAGCCATTCGTGCCTTCGTTGATGGAATAGCTTTCGTCGTCCTGCCCGCTTATCTCGATCACCTTGGGTTTAGCGGTGTTCAGATCGGCACCGTTGTCGCTGCGTCACTTCTCGGTTCTGCTGTTCTCACGCTGACCACGGGATATGTCGCACATCGCTTCAACCCTGCGCGCCTGCTCTCCATCGCTTCGTGGATCATGATCACCACAGGCGTTGCGTTCGGCCTGTCGAAGTCTTTCTTGTTGCTTGTCATCATCGGCATCATCACCACAATGAATCCCAGCGCCGGCGATGTCAGCCCGTTCCTCCCACTGGAGCAGTCGCTGATGGCTGACAATGTTGTTGACAGCGAACGCACCAGTCTCTTTGCGCGATACGCACTCACCGCCAGTTTGGTGGGCTCTATTGGCGCACTGTGCGCAGGGTTGCCCGTCGTTGTCGCACGGCACTTCAACTACGCCGATCAAACCGGACGTCAAGCGGCGTTCATTATTTATGGCCTCGCTGGATTCGTTTTGTTCTTCGCCTATTCGCAACTCTCTGCAAAGTCTCGAATTCGTGCAACGAAGTCAGACTCCGCACTCAGTCCCGCCTCACGCAGCATCGTCTTCAAATTGTCGGCACTGTTCAGCCTCGACTCATTGGGCGGTGGTTTTGCCACCCAGGCCATCTTCGCCCTGTGGGTGTTCAACAAGTTCGGCTTGTCCATGGAATCACTCGGCGTCGTGTTCTTTGCTGCTGGCACCGTTGCCGCGTTCTCCTCACTCGCTGCAGTGAAGATCGCCGACCGCATCGGACTCGTTCGCACGATGGTGTTCACACACATTCCAGCCAGCATCTTGCTCATCCTTGTGGCGCTTGCACCGAATGCCTGGGTGGCGATGGCACTGTTCATTCTGCGCGGTCTTCTCAGCCAAATGGATGTCCCCGTGCGCACCAGTTACGTGATGGCCGTCGTTGCCCCAGCTGAGCGTGCAGCAGCAGCCAGCATTACCAATGTTCCGCGCAGCCTCGCATCGGCATTACCGCCGATAGCAGCCGGTTGGATGCTCGACCACTCCACCTTCGGATGGCCGCTGATTATCTGTGCGGCATGCAAGATCACATACGACTTGCTACTGCTGAAGATGTTTAAAGATGTTCGCCCTCCGGAAGAGCGAAACAACTAGCGAGAGGTTGGCGTGAGGACACCGCTTGCGACCATGTCGCGAAGTGATGTCTTCAAGAACTTTCCTGCAGCGTTGCGTGGCAACTCTTCATTCATGATGATCACATGGTTCGGAACCTTGAATGAAGAGATCTTGCCGTCGAGGAACTTCCAGAGGTCCTCAGCTGTCAAGGTCTCGCCTTCCTTCACGCGAATTGCAACAGCAACTTCTTCACCAAGACGCTCGTGAGGCACACCGAAGACAGCAGCTTCGTGCACTGCTGGGTGCTCGTAGATGGAACCTTCTACTTCAGAGCAGAAGATGTTCTCACCACCGCGAAGGATCATGTCCTTGATGCGGTCCTTAATGAACAAGAAACCTTCTTCGTCGATGTAGCCACCGTCACCGGTGTGCAACCAACCGTTTTCGATTGTCTCTGCCGTTGCGTCTGGACGGTTCCAGTAACCGCGAATGAGCATTGGACCCGACATCATGATCTCGCCGTATTCACCAACGCCCAAGACTTTCTTGGTTGCTGGATCCCATACCTGCACGCCCATTGGACGAATCGCACGGCCAGTTGAGGTAGGACGCTCAAGGTAGAACTTGCCCAAGTTGCCAGGACCAAATGCGTTGGTCTCTGTCATTCCGTAGCCCAACTGTGGGCCACCCTTCTTGATGCTCTTTGCAACCTTGTCAACAAGTGCTGCTGGTGCTGGTGCGCCGCCGCCACCCACTGCCTTCAAAGAAGTGGTGTCGTACTTTTCGAAATCAGGATGGTTGACCAAGTCCCAGCTCTGTGTCGGAACACCAACGAAGTTCGTGATGCGCTCTTCTTGGATGATGGGCAATGCCTTGCCGGCATCCCACTTGTACATGATGACGAGCTTGAGGCCAGCCATGAAACAGCTGAGCATCACAGGCACGCAACCGGTCACGTGGAAGAGAGGCACGATGAGAATGAATGAAGTATCGAACACTGGATCGTTCGGGTCCACTGGCTCTGGATCAGACGCAAGTGCCAACACGCCATTACGTGCCGAGAACGCCATGAGAGAGCTGATGAGTGCACGGTGTGTGCTGACAGCGCCCTTTGGACGGCCAGTAGTGCCTGAGGTGTAGAGAATGGTGCAGTCATCATCTGGATCGATGTCGGCAACAAGTGGCCCAAGACCGCTCTTGACTTCGTTTGCCCAGTCGTCAATGTCTGGACCAACTTCGGTCTCTGGACGAACGATCAACATCTTGATGCCGAGTGTGCGGCATGAATGATGTGCGGTATCGATGCGCTGCTGGTCAGCAATCAGAACCTTTGCGCCGCAGTCCTTCAGTGCGAAGTCCATTTCGTCTTCTGTCCACCATGCGTTGAACGAAACGTTGACTGCACCAACCGAAATGATCGCTGCGAAAGAAATGATCCACTCGGGGAAGTTACGCATGGCAACTGCAACGCGGTCACCCTTCTTCACGCCGTACTTGTTCACCAACAAGTGAGCCAAGCCATCGACTTCGTCCATCACGCGAGCAAATGTGTAGCGCTC
>JBEDFA010000036.1:0-3173 GCA_041175365.1 Actinomycetota bacterium
GCCTTCGGAGGCAACCCACTGGCCATTGATGTAGATCTTGTCGTATGTGGTCATGGAAACCCTCCGTGATCAGGCACCCCGAGGTGGGTGCTTCCTAGACGCTAGGCGAATGATTGTCCTGTTGCCTCGTTCAAGTGTCCTGACTGGGTTGCTTTTCATGGCAAACTTCTCTTGTTGAGGGCAACTGTCTTCGACAGGGGGGGAATTATGAAGAACTTTCGGCTGTGGGGAGCGATTGCGCTTCTGGCTGGTCTGGGTCTTACATCCTGTGGTGCGGACCCCACCAATTTTGGAACAGCGCCTGCGGACAAGGTGTCCAACAAGATCACAGGCAGTGTGTATGAGTGGGGCGTTGATATCAGCGCCGGAAAAGCTGAAGCGGGAGAAGTGACTTTTGCGATTGCAAACTTCGGCTCTATTCCACATGAGTTCATCGTTGTGAAGACGGACTTCAAGCCCGGTGAAATTCCTTTGGGTGACAACAATCGCTTTGATGAAGCGGGTGAAGGTGTTGAAGCAATTGACGAAATCAAAGAATTTGAAGTCGATACTTCAAAAGTCTTGAAGGTCAACCTTGATGCCGGTTCCTACCAAGTGCTCTGCAATATTGCAGGCCATTACAAGAACGGCATGTATGCGTCTCTTGTGGTGTCGTAGAGAAATTAGGAAACTATTCCGCCGAAATAACCACTAGTCCGGAAGTGGGTAGTGCAGTTTCCGAAATGGTGACTGTGCTGCCCACTTTTTGTATGAGGCGACGAGTCCCGTCGGAGAGCTCCACGATTCCTTTGGCACGAACAACGGATGGTGGAAAATTGTTCACAAAGTTTCGCAATTGTTCTTCATCCACGGCGCTGAAGTGATCCAGCGTCATTGACAAGAAGGTGGTGTGGCCAGACTCTGAAGCCGCCGAACTAGTTGCCGACGTATTGGCCAATATCTCAGCAACGGATGCGCTGGAAGACTGCAGAACTGCTGTTGTAGGTGCCAAACTGCCCAGCAATGCCATCACCTCTGCTGCATGTTCGATGGTTACAACGTCAGACTTTGTCAGCACAAGAAGATTTGCGGCCTCCACTTGGCGACGGAAGGTGCGCCCGACAAGAGAGTCACGTGCGGTATCGAGTGCATTGTGTGCATCGACTAGCACCACGTTTCCAAGATGATGGAAACCGTCGATGTGTGTAAAGGCAGCGATGGCTGATGGATCTGCGACTCCGCTTGCTTCGATGATCACGAGATCGGGTAGTTCCACACGATCGGTAATCGCAAAGAGAACATCCGCAAGAGATTCGCCCACAGCGCAACAAATGCATCCATTTGTTAACTCGATGGTGTCGTCGTGTTTCTCTGAAATTAAAGATGCATCGATATTGATGGACCCAAAGTCATTGACGATGACGGCGATCTTTTGTGTCGCATTGTGAAGAACTTGGTTGATCAAAGTTGTTTTGCCGGCGCCTAGATACCCCGCAATCACGAGGACGGGTATGCGTGGCGATGAATTCACTTTTTCGCGGTGCTCTCGCTGGGGATTCCGCCCACGATTGTCCCCCAAATCGTGATGTCGCGAATGGCGGATGAATCAACTTCGTACGGGTCGTCATGGAGCACTGTCATGTCTGCATATTTGCCAACTTCGAGAGAGCCAATGAGATGGTCCATGTGCAATTGGTAGGCAGCGTCAATGGTGACTGCGTGGAATGCGCGATCGATGTCAATGCGTTCGTTGGGCCCCAGTACTGATCCGTGTGGAGTGTTGCGATTCACGGCGGCCCACATGGTGTGGAGGTGGCCTGCTGGGGTGACAGGGGAGTCAGTATGGAATGAATATTGCAAGCCAATGCGGTCAGCTGTTCCGCATGGATTCATGGTCTCAGCACGATCAGGCCCGACAGTGAAGTCGCGGTGTTGTTCGCCCCAGTACCACACATGGTTGACAAAGAAGTTCGCCGACATACCCAGGTTCTTCGCTTTGCGCATCTGAGCATGAGTGATGAGTTGTGCATGAGTAATGGTGTGGCGATGGTCGAGCCACGCATGGTCGCGAAGCAGCTGTTCGATGGCGTTAATAAAGACGCCTGAAGTTGTGCTGCCGTTGCAGTGACAGTGAATACCAATTCCTGCTTCGTGGAATGGTCGAAGGAAGTCGACAACTTGCTCTGGCGCAAAGAGGAAGAGACCATGGTCGTCCCCGGTGAAATAACCGGGCCAATCAATGACCGCTGTGAAACCCTGGATGGATCCATCAAGCACCATCTTCACTACGGGTACATGCATCTTGTCGTGGGACTTTGTGCGTGCAGCAAGAACGCGTCGCACCATCTCATTCATTGCATCGGGTCCGCCAAGAATGCGGGGGACTGATGCCAATCGCACGGGGAATGAATCTTTCTCGGTCGCCTCAATGACTGATCGCAAGATCTCTTCATTGTTGTGAAATGCATTGCCGAGGTCTGTGGCAGTTGTGAGACCTGCATTGCGCATTGCAGTACCGAAGTGCTGCAATGTTTCTGGAGCAAAGACAACTTGCCCAATGAATCGGAACTCATCGCGAGCAAGTGCCATCGCGGAGGGTTCGCGTAACTCTCCGTTGGGTTGACCAGCTTCGTCATAACCAACGCCTGGTGCGGGGTGGTTCGGTCCGATGTCGTACTTATTCAGCACGAATGAGTTCACGGTTCCAAGGTGGCCGCTTGCGTGATATACGAACACTGGGTGTTGCGTTGTTGCCTCATCAAGGTGGTGGCAAGACAAACGTTCCGTATCGAGATAAATCGGATCAAAGCCGGCGACGACAACAGGTAATCCTTCTTGTGTCGCTTCAGCCAAGGTGCGAATGCGGTCAACAAGTTCCTTCGTTGACTTCACGCCTTCGACCCACGTGCCATCAGGCATGTAACGACCAAACCATCCCACATAGGGGATAGCGGCATACATGCCCGACATGACGTGTGCGTGTGCCTCGACAAAACCAGCAGTGAGAACTTTGTCCTCAAACTGACGAACGATGTTGGTGATACCCCACTGTTGGCATTCCTCAAGGGAGCCAACAGACAGCACTTTGCCTTCACGAACTGCGATTGCAGTGGCGGTGGGGCGCGACGGATTAGCAGTGCGAATAAGACGCGCTGTGTAAATCACATCCCCAGGAGTAGGGGGTTGGGTGCTGG
>JBEDFA010000037.1:0-19846 GCA_041175365.1 Actinomycetota bacterium
ATCAACAGTGATGCCACCCTTTACAGGTACTTCAAATGCAACACCGCCCTTGAAATCCATTCCGAGGTTGAGCCCTTGAAAGAACAGTGAACCGATGGTGACCAGAACAAGCAATCCGGAGGCTGCAAAACCTATGTTGCGTCGACCATAGAAATTGATCGTGGTCTCACCACGGAACAAACGAGAGATTCCGCTGGCCATTACGCCACCTCCGCCGTAGCAGTACTAGATCGCACTCCAAGGACGCGACCCTTATTGAAGAACTTGGTGCGCGCCAACAGCAAAACTGCAGGGCGCGTAAAGAAGTAGGACACCACGATGTCGGACATGGTGGCCAATCCAAGGAAGAATGCGAATCCGCGAACAGAACCGACGGTCATCGACCACAAGATGATGGCACCCAACAGCGACACAGTGTCCGCAGCAAGAATTGTTCGCCACGCGCTATCGAAACCACGCGCAGCCGAATTACGCAAAGTACGTCCCGCCTGAACATCGTCCTTCAACTTCTCAAAGAACACAACGTACGAGTCCACCGTGACACCAATGGACACAATGATTCCTGCAGTACCCGACAAGGTGAGTGCAAGTCCGTTGGTCTTGGACAACCAAGAAATCACACTCCACAAAAGAAGTCCTGACACTCCGAGACCAGCCAATACAACCACTGCAATCAGTCGGTAATAGAACATGAGGAACAGAAGAACCAGCAAGACGCCGATGAATCCAGAAACAATCGCAGCCTTCAAGGAATCCTTACCAAGCGATGCAGATACGGTCTGCACAGTTGGGGTATCAAACTTCACCGGAACTGCACCGAACTGAAGAACACGTGCAAGTTCAGTTGCTTCCTTTTCAGTGAATGAACCAGTGATCTGAACATTTCCGTTGTTAAACGAAGGTGCCTGCACCACTGGTGCGGAAATCACTTCACCGTCGAGACTGATTGCAATCTGCTTCGAAGGACACTCTTCGCCACCTTCGTAACACTTCTTTGCAAGCGCGTTCCAAATGTCTTCACCTGCTGCACCATCTCGCAGATTTGCGGTGACGGCCCAGCTTCCAGCATTCACATCTGCTGTGGCTTCATTTGTAAAGACTTCACCCGTTGCTTCTGCAGGACCCAACAAATAGATGAGTCCGTCTTTGCGGCCGGGATACACGGTTTGACCTGGAGCAAGCCCCGTGGCGGGATCGGTGCCAGGAACAGTAGTGGTCACTGGAACCGTGGTGGTAGTAGCCGCACGACCACGAGAACTACCTGCGCCGCCAGTCGGTGGCGCCAACGTGGTTGTTGCACCCTTCACCGTTGTGGTGGTGGCACCTTTCGCAGCGGTCGTCGTTGTTGTGTTCTCTGGATTTTCTGCAGTCTTGAGAACAGGACGCATCTCCACAGCGCCTGTACGACCAATGAGGTCAAGTGCCTGCTGTTGATCCTTCACACCAGGAAGGTTCACCACAACAGTCTTGCCTTGCCGAATAATTTCTGGTTCAGCAACACCGATGGCATCCACACGCTGGCGAATAATGTCGACGGCAACAGAAAGAGCTGACTCTTCATAGGTGCCAATGGGCGTCATCGTGACCGAAGCGCCACCTTGGAGGTCGAGACCAAGTGATGGCTTGTTGCCCGCAAGGGTATTTCCAACAAACAGACCTACTGCAAGCAGGACGATGGAGATGAGAGAGACAAGAAGATTGCGCTTGGACATGCGTTACTTCTTTGCAGCGCTGTCAGTTTCGCCTGCTTGTTCAACCTTGCGAGCGACTGCGTTGCGGGCAACACGAACTTCAATTCGTTCTTCGCCATGTCCGTCTGCAATGTCAATCCACAGAACGTCCTCTTCCACTGCGCTGACGAATCCGTAGATACCAGAAGTCATGACAACTTCGTCTCCGACTGCAATCGAGGACAAGAGCGCTGCGGCAGCTTTGGCACGGCGGCTACGAGGACGAATCAGGACGAAGTACATACCAGCGAAGAGAACTCCGTAGACGACGATGATTCCGACTGGAGACTGGCTGTTTTCGGCGAAAAGAATTGCATTCACGGTTGCAAATCCTAGCCCTGAGAGGCCTAATCAGCCTGATGCACTAACCCCAAAGGTCCAAAACAGAGGCACGGAAGGTCGAAAAGGTTCCGTTCGTGATGGAAGCACGCATGTCTGCCATGAAGTTGATCGTCCACGCCACGTTATGAACCGAGACCAAGCGGGCCGCGCTGGGCTCGCCCACTTGGGTGAGGTGGCGCAGATAGCCCCGAGTGTGGGACTGACAGACCCAACAAGAACAAGCAGGATCGAGCGGTTCATCGGACTCTGCGAACTTTGCGTTCTTGATCTGAATACGGCCTTCAGAAGTAAGTGCAGCACCATGACGGCCCAGTCGTGTCTGCAACACGCAGTCAAACTGATCAACACCCAATGCCACAGCTTCCACCAGTGATGCCGGGTCACCGACTCCCATCAGATAACGAGGCTGATCTTCGGGAAGCTCACCGATGCATGCACCGATGGAATCCACCATCTCTGCACGGGTCTCCCCCACTGACAGTCCGCCAATGGCATAGCCATCAAAACCAATCTCAACCGTTCGTCGTGCACTCTCAGCACGCATTGCCGCATCCGTGCCACCTTGGACAATGCCGAACAATGACTGGTCGGTGCGCGTGTGTGCGGCCTTTGCACGCTTCGCCCATTCTGCCGTGCGCTCTAACGCCAAGCGAACGACGCCAGGTTCAGCTGGAAGCGATGTGCACACATCGAGGACCATCTGAATATCCGCGCCAATCTTTTGCTGAACATCAACCGCAATCTCAGGCGTGAAGCGATGATATGAACCGTCATATGTCGATTTGAATGTGACACCGTCATCATCCACTTTGGGGTCAAGTGAAAACACTTGGAATCCACCGGAGTCGGTCAGCGTTAAACCTCTCCAACCTGCGAATGAACCCAAACCGCCAAACTTCTCAATGAGTTCAGCACCTGGACGCAACATGAGGTGGTATGTATTGCCAAGAACAATTTGCGCGCCCAGTTCCTCGTAATCACGAGCACTGAGATATTTAATGGCGCCACGAGTGCCCACTGGCATAAACAACGGAGTGTCGTACGTTCCGCGATGCGTCGTGGCAGTGCCAACACGAGCGGCTCCGTCGCGAGCTGTGATATCAAGCGTGACTTTAAACATGGTTACTTTCCTGCCCGGCGATCAATAAACATGGCATCACCAAAAGACAAGAAGCGATACTTCTCTTCAATCGCTTGTGCGTAGAGGTCTCGCCATCGCTGGCCAATAAACGACTCAATCATTAATAACAATGACGTTTTCGGCATGTGAAAGTTGGTCAACATCGTGTCCACCACTTTCCATTCATATCCAGGCGTAATGAACAAGGACGTACGACCTGAGGACTGACCAAGCGTCACCGACGATTCCAATGCTCGAGTTGCAGTTGTTCCCACAGCGATAACACGCTCTGCTTCGGCACATGCCTGCAATACAGATGGCTCAACATGGAAGTGCTCGGAGTGGATGACATGGTCGAGTGGGTTATCTGTCGAGATTGGCTTGAAAGTGTCGAGACCAACAATGAGTTCGACACGCTCAATACGAGCACCAGCGTCTTGCACCTTTTGCATCAGTTCGGGAGTGAAATGCAAACCAGCGGTTGGTGCAGCAGCACTGGCCGCGCGACGAGAGTAGATGGTTTGATAACGCTCGTTGTCTTTTAATGAAGCACGAATGTACGGCGGCAATGGCATTGCACCGATGCGCTGAATGAGTTCCAGAGGAGACTCGTCAACGATCTCAACAATGAAGGTGTCCCCTGCCTCAGTACGGGGACCGACGCGAACAACACGCTTGCCGAAGTACTCCAGCAGTTCGCCTTCCTTCAGTTTGCGTGCGGGCTTGACCATTGCTTCCCACAAACGTCCGTCGGGTGAGCGCTGCTCCAACAACAACACCTCAGCTGCGCCACCGGTCTTTCGCTGCAACACCAATCGCGCAGGAAGAACTCGCGTGTCGTTGACAACGACGACATCACCAGGGCGAATCAAGCTGGGTAGATCACTCACCGAAAAGTGTCGAACCCCGGCATCGTCCACATCCGTCAACAATCGGGCAGAGTCCCTCGGTTCGATGGGCTTCTGAGCGATGAGACCCTCGGGCAGGTCGTAGTCGATGTCCGAAAGATGCACGTGACGAGGCTACGGGTTCGCGAGGTGGGTGCGTGCAGCATCCATCGCGATTCGACCCCGTGGAGTACGAGCAATCAGTCCCAATTGGATGAGGAATGGCTCATAAACATCTTCCACCGTCTCTGGTTGCTCGCCAACCGCAATCGCCAACGTGGTGAGGCCGACAGGCCCACCTTCAAACTGTTCGCACAGGCTGCGCAAGATGGCGCGGTCCACTTTGTCGAGTCCCAAATTGTCAACACCAAAAACTCGCAACGCTTCTGTTGCAGTGTCGTGATCGATATGTCCATCACTGCGCACTTCGGCGAAGTCACGAACGCGACGCAACAGACGGTTGGCAATGCGTGGAGTACCTCGACTGCGACGCGCGATCTGCACAGCAGCACCTTCATCGATGGGGACATCAAGGATGCGAGCCGCACGAGTAACGATGGATTCAAGTTCCTCGTGGTCGTAATAATCGAGTCGCGCGACAAGACCGAAGCGGTCACGTAATGGACCGGTAATCATGCCTGTGCGAGTTGTTGCACCAATGAGCGTGAACCGAGGAAGCGTGAGTCGGATCGATGAAGCTGCCGGACCTTTGCCAACAACAATGTCAATCTGGAAATCCTCCATCGCTGGATACAGAATCTCTTCCACCGAACGTGACAAGCGATGGATCTCGTCGATGAATAAAACGTCGCCTTCGCCAAGTTTGGTGAGAATTGCCGCAAGGTCGCCAGCACGTTCTAGCGCGGGACCACTGGTGACATGCAATGCCACGCCCATTTCGGCAGCAACGATGCCGGCCATGGTGGTCTTTCCCAAACCTGGAGGACCAGCCAACAAAATGTGATCTGCCGCTTGGCCACGTTGCTTTGCTGCACCCAACACGATGTCGAGGTGCTCTTTCAGTTCGCGCTGTCCGACAAATTCATCTAGTTCACGCGGACGCAAACTGACTTCATCGGAGACTTCATGATCGGAAGCCAACGCTGGATCAAGGAATTCATCCCGCACGACGGGCTCCTAACAGTGCCAATGCGTCACGCAACATTGATTCAGAATCATCTGCAGAATTCAGTTGACGCATCGTGTCGCGAATTTCTTCGGTTCCGTATCCAAGTGCAGTGAGCGCCTCGCGAACATCGGCGGCAGACGACTGAACAGAATCAATCGGGTCTCCTGATGTAATGCCATCAATATTGAGACGGGACTTCAGTTCCACCATGAGACGTTCGGCTGTTTTCTTACCAACACCTGGCACCACTGTGAGTGCCCCTGTATCGCCAGAACCAACGATGCCAATCAGTGCTGTTGGCGCGTAGGTGGAGAGAATTGCCATCGCCATCGCAGGTCCGATGCCGTGCGTCGCAATGAGAATATTGAACGTGTCGCGTTCGACTCGAGACGTGAAACCAAAAAGGGTTTGCGCGTCTTCACGGATGTGATGATGAATATGGAAGAACACCTGCACGGTGGGCTCGCATTCGCCAAATGTTGCTGTGGTGACATTGCAGAGATAGCCCACGCCACCGACTTCGAGAAGAACGGTGGAGGGAACAAAGCGTTCCAACACCACACCACGCAAACTGCCGATCATCAAATGCTCCGTGCGATTGCTGCATCACGTGATGCGATGAATGGTGCGATGGAACAGTGACACAAAGCAATTGCTGCAGCGTCGGCGGCGTCTGCTGGTTGCGGAACGGATTCCAGACGAAGACGTTGTTGCACCATGAGACCAATTTGCTCTTTGGTAGCGCCACCCCAACCTGCCACGGTGTTTTTGACTTGTGATGGCGTGTATTGCGCGACATCACATCCGGCGCGAGCGGCCAAGGCAAGGACAATGCCACTAGCTTGCCCCACGCCCATGGCGGTGCGAACGTTGTTTTGGAAGAACACTTGCTCTACTGCCACTGCGTGTGGCTTGAAATCTGCCAGAAGACCTTCGACTTCACGATGAATCTCTGCCAATCGGTCATGTAGGGCGTTGCTAGGAGGAGTGCGCAAGACGCCAATCGCCAACGCTTTGATGTCCTGCGAGGAGTTCATGCCCAACACGGCATACCCACAACGGGTAAGGCCGGGGTCAACCCCGAGGACCACTTGAGCGAACATATGTTCTATGTTACCCGAGGCCTTTGGCCGAAGGGCGGAATCTCAGCGGGCAGCCTCAACGGCCGCGACCAGCTCTTCTACAGGGCGGAAAGTCAAGCCAGCAATGGCTTTGTGGGCATAGCGCACGATTCCCTTGGCATCGATAACGAACACACTGCGACGGGGGAAACCCAATGGACCCACTGTCCCGTACTGCCCCGCCACAACCTTGTCGGTATCGGCAAGGAGGGGAAATTTGAAACCATGCTTTGAGGCGAAATCCTCATGACTGGCGAGATCTTGTGCAGAGATGGCAAGTACTTGCGCACCGACATTGTCGAATGCCGACAGTTCATTGTTGTATGAATTCAACTGCTTTGTGCACACGGGTGTGTCGTCGCCTGGATAAAACACCAGAACAACTGGCTGACCAAGATATGACGACAATGAATAGTCACGACCGCCTGTACCAGGAAGTGTGAAGTCAGGAGCGGTGTCCCCTACTGACGCAGCCATCAGCCGAGTTCCTGCATGAGAGCATCGTCAATGTCAAAGTTGGAGTAGACGTCTTGAACGTCATCGTTGTCTTCCAACATGTCCATGATGCGCAAGATTTGCTTTGCATCTTCAAGATCGGTGACTTCAATCGTTGTGGACGACACCATTGTTGATTCTGCGCTCTGTACTTCAATGCCCGCAGCTTCGAGAGCATCCTTGACGTCATAGACCACTGAAGGCTCCGTGAGTACTCGCCATGAATCACCATCGCGCTCAATGTCTTCTGCACCAGCTTCAAGCGCTGCGGTCATCACCGCATCTTCTTCCAATGTGCCAGGAACCAGGACAACTCCACGACGTGAGAACTGCCAACCCACTGCACCAGGCTCTGCCAGCGACCCGCCGAACTTGCTGAATGCGGTGCGCACATCCGATGCGGTGCGATTGCGGTTGTCGGTCAGAACATCAACCAACATTGCGACACCACCGGGCGCGTATCCCTCGTACATGATTGTTTCGTAGTTCGCGCCGTCGTTCTCACCAATGCCGCGCTTAATGGCCCGGTCAATAGCGTCTTTGGTCATCTGACCAGCCTTGGCTTTCAGCACCATGGTGCGAAGAGCAGCGTTGGAGTCAACGTCTCCACCACCGGCGCGAGCGGCTACTTCGATCTGTCGTGCCAATTTTGCGAAGAGCTTTCCACGCGCCTTATCGGCAGCGCCCTTCTTGTGCTTAATAGTTGCCCATTTGGAGTGACCGGACATCGGTTACACCTTTCTCGCAGTTGTCATGCTTGTTACAAAGTAATCGTGAAGACGGGCGTCGCCCGCTAATTCAGGGTGAAAAGATGCAGCCAGAACATTTCCTTGACGCACCAAGACTGGTTCGTCACCTAGTCGACCAATGACCTCAACGTCGGCACCGACTCGTTCGATACGCGGTGCGCGAATAAACACGCCATGGAAGTCACCAAAGGGAGTGTTGATATCCGATTCGAAAGAATCGATTTGGCGACCGAAAGCATTGCGGCGCACCGAGATATCAATTGCGCCGAAACTGCGCTGATCAGAACGACCATCAAGGACTTCGGAAGCCAACAGAATCATTCCGGCACACGTACCAAATGTGGGCATTCCTTCAGTAATGCGCTGTGCAATCGCATCGAACAGACCCGACGACAAAAGAAGTTGCGACATCGTGCTGGATTCGCCACCCGGCATCACCAATGCATCAACGCTTTGCAGTTGCTCAGCTGTGCGCACCTCAAGCACAGAGACGCCAAGGGAAGCAACACACTCAGCGTGTGCTGCGAATGCTCCTTGAAGAGCAAGAACTCCAACGACGGGGTGCACCCGGAGGCCTCGAATCCATGTTGCTGGCTACTTACCAGCCGCGCTCGGCGAAGCGCTGCGTTCCGTTGATCTCATCCATTGCGATACCAGTCATCGGCGCACCAAGTCCACGGCTGACACGTGCCAACACGTTTGCATCACGGAAGTGAGTCGTTGCTTCAACGATGGCCTTTGCACGTGGTGCAGGGTCATCGCTCTTGAAGATTCCGGATCCGACGAACACCGCTTCTCCACCCAACTGCATTGCGAGTGCAGCATCGGCCGGGGTTGCAATGCCACCAGCACAGAAAATGGGCACGGGGAACTTGCCGGTCTCAGCAATTTCCTGAACGAGACCAAGAGGTGCCTGCAGTTGCTTTGCCCACTGGAACAATTCAGCGTTGTCAGCCTGCGTGATCTTGCGGATATCACCAAAGATGTTGCGAAGGTGACGGACTGCTTCGACGATGTTGCCGGTTCCCGCTTCACCCTTCGAGCGAATCATGCATGCACCTTCGGAAACACGACGAAGTGCTTCACCGAGATTTGTTGCACCACAGACGAAAGGAACGGTGAAACCGAACTTGTCGATGTGATGAGTTTCGTCAGCAGGAGTGAGAACTTCTGACTCGTCAATGAAGTCCACGCCCAGCGCTTCAAGGATCTGTGCCTCAACGAAGTGGCCGATACGAACCTTGGCCATCACGGGAATGGTGACAGCAGCCTTGATGCCTTCAATCATTTCTGGGTCACTCATACGAGCGACACCACCATCACGGCGAATGTCTGCAGGAACGCGCTCGAGAGCCATGACGGCACACGCGCCGGCATCTTCTGCGATCTTTGCTTGCTCAGCGTTGACGACGTCCATAATGACGCCGCCCTTCAACATCTCAGCAAGTCCGCGCTTCACGCGCTGGGTGCCAACAGAGGATCCGTTTGTGGAGGTCATGACAAGCAGGCTAGCGAAGGCTCCCTGCCGTCCTGCTCTTCAATAACTGGTGACGTTCGTCAGACAGCAGGGAACTTGACCGTCTTCGGGTCAATTCCGGGGGCAACAGGAGCCAAAGAGTTCTTCCATGCCAACTCGACCCAAGTGCGACCAGGGGTCATGCGGACCACTGCCCCACTTGCATCGGTAATGGTGAAAGGAACCAATCGATCTGCTCGGACCCAATTAATTGGGATGAGCCCACCATCGGTGAGTACGAAGCCAGTGCCCTTGCCTGTGGTGAGAGCGTTCGGGCTCTTACGGTCGGCCTTGCTGCGGACATACGTGACGTACAGAACGAGAACGTTCTTTGTATTGACTTGACCATCATCAGCCATGTGGGGCTCTAGCTCGCGCTTCAAGTTCTCACCGAAGCGAATGAAGTTGCCAGTCGCAGCGTCCCACTTCCAATACACCTTCACGTTGTACATCGAGACTTTTGCACCATCGATCGGCGTGGAGGTAGCAGGCTTTGCATCACTGCTGCCGCGGTATGTGAACTGTTGCTGCGGAGCGACTGCATCTTTCGGCGCAAGGCTCCACAAATTGGTGGTCTTGGCGAACAAATTGTGTGGGATCTTGCGGTCTTTCGCACGGTAATAACCGCCCTTGCCACGCGACGCGCTGTAGCCAACGTTCACAAGATCACTGTTATTGATGGCGCGAGTCACCAAAGTGTTGCCACCGCTCCATCCGAACAATGGTTTGTTGAACGAACCAAGAATGTCGATGTCCTGTGTACGGCCACTGCGCAATGGGCCGACCGGATCGCTGCCTTGACTATGGAACACAGCGGCAAAACGTGTGAGAGCTTCCACGTTCTCTTCAAACACGATGTCGGCTTTATTGAGTCCGGTCTGAGGACGTGCTGCTGGATGATTGTCAATCTTCGCGACCAATGCTGGACGAGCGGCTGCAGTGGCATCCGTAATGGGAGTGCCCAACAATGGGTACACCGCTGATGCACCCTGGCCGGGGATCGTTGTTTCGTCACTCGTGCCTTGCGAGTTGTCCGATGACGAGGCACCACCACCACAGGCAGCAAGCACTGCAACAGCAACAGCTGCTGCGCCGAAACGAATAAGAGGACGATGAGTTCTTGACATGTCAGATCTCCTTGAGAACAGCAATGCGTTCCGCTAACGACGGACGCGAGAATCCCACATTAGGAACTGTGGCCACTGAATGTGTGTCATGGCTTGGTGTTTCTGGAAGTGCAAAGCAGAACGGAGCAGCAATACCAACGGAAACTGGACCGTGATCAACTGCACATTTTTCTAATGCAGAGACCAAGGCAGGCGGATAACGAGTTGCTTGGCACGCGGCGATATCTGCCCAAATAAGTGCTCGTGAATCTGCGGAACGTTCAATCACCTTTTTCGCAACTGAACTCAATCCGATACGCGACATCGATGCATGGAACGACACCAAGTAGGACATCAGCGCCGCATCACCAGAACGGATGCGCCACAACAACTGAGCAACGACAGCTTCTGTTTCCACGCGATCCATCGTCTCGAGGAAAACATTCGATACAACGATGCTTCCATCCGAACCGGGTTCCGATACTGCAAAGGCAATCGGGAAAGAAGACGACATGACATACATCGCTGGACGATGATCGCCACTGCTCATTCGCAGTCCCTCAACAACGTTGAAAAGTCGAGCGTGATCGACTTCATTCGCAGGAGTGATTGCTACTGCAGCGAGCACTGACGCTTCAGCATTACGGCCAAGAGACCAGGAGAACGCGCCAAACACAACGAGACCAAGGACAGCCAGAAGCGGCATTCCGATGACTAGTCCGATGAGAAGAAACAACACGGTTCCAGAACCCGTGATGATCCATTCAATTCTTTTGATGCGAGCCAGGTTGGGGGCTGCCGATTCTTCCAGGGGAATCCACTGTCGCTGATTCATAGTTCCTTCCGTGGCTGACCTACTGGTCAGCACCTCCGAGTCGATTACGCCGTAAAAAGCGACCTTCGAAGCGCTTCAGCATACGGGGCACCTCAATGGTCGTGATGTTGTCGGCTTCCATGCTGAGCGCTTTCTCATAAAAGGCCACGTAATGGTCTGCCAGAGCGCTCATTGAATATGACTGCGCGTGAATGCGACCGGCCTCAATGAATTTTGCTGACAATCGTGAATCCGCGATCACTCGTGCAAGGGCCGAAGCAAGTGCTTGCGCATTGCCAGGTTCGACCAACAATGCGTTCTCGCCATCAGTCGCAACATTTCGGTATCCATCAATGTCGGTCGAGACAACAGGTGTGCCTGCAGCCATTGCTTCTAACAGCACAATGCCGAAAGACTCGCCGCGAAGCGACGGCGCGCAGAACACTGCAGCACGACGGAGGCGATCGACTTTCTCGCCATCGGTAATGCGTCCGAGCCATTCAATGCGTGAGTCGTTTCCGTATCGCGCTTTGAGTTGCTCTGTCTCTGGACCATCGGAAGCAACCCACAACCGAACGTCACCTGGCATCAACGCCAGCGCATCGAGCAATACGCCAAGACCCTTTCGTGGTTCATGTCGACCACAGAAAAAGATCGCGTTGTCTCGTTGTTCGACAACCGGTCCGTTGTACACGTCAAGTTCGATGCCATTAAAGAGAACTTCGTACTCACCGCCGATGTAACGCTGTGCAAGTTCCACCGCATCTTTTGACACGGCAACACGAACATCGATTCGTCGCGCGATTGGACGTCCTAATCTCTGAAAAGTTTTGTATGCCCCCGACTCCCCCGCCGAATGGAACGTGGCGACAATGGGTGCAAGCTTGACCAGTACTGATGTCAATGTGGGGCCGGGCACCAGGGGCTCATGAACATGAAGGACATCAAAGGCTTCATCGTTCAGGGCGCGGATCGTACGCAGTGCAGCAGAGGCGTCAGGCGCGACGGGCGCAACCGAACCGTTGATCGCTGTTGGGAGGCTGTTACCCAGCGGCGTTACAAAGGAATCAGGGGGTGGGCCGTCGCACGGACCAAGGACTCGCACCTCATGACCCTTCTCCCGAAGTGCCCGGGCCAGACCCAAAACCTGCTGCTGGACTCCGCCGGGAATCGTGAGGCTGTACGGGCTCACCATTCCAATTCTCAGCATGCGACTAGGTTACGGGAATGACTCAGGTTGATAAGTCCTTCCGTCCTGCCCTCTCCGTTGTTGCAACGCCTAACAAGCGCCGTGCCATCTTGGATCTCGCTGTTGAGGCTGAAAATCGCGGTTTCAGCGGCCTTGCATGCCCCAGCCTCGGCGGCACCATGGGACTGTGCGTCTCGCTCGCCCACGTCACATCTCGTATCAATTACTGGACTTCGATTCAGCCGATCTACTACAGCCACCCCGTCGAGGCGGCAAACACAGTCGCTCACATCAACGAGATGTCAGAAGGTCGCTTCCGATACGGCATTGGCGTCAGCCACGGGCCAGTAACCCAACGACTTG
Organism: Actinomycetota bacterium; assembly: GCA_041175365.1. Taxonomy (GTDB): domain Bacteria; phylum Actinomycetota; class Acidimicrobiia; order Acidimicrobiales; family Ilumatobacteraceae; genus UBA2093. The sequence continues at coordinate 12,562 of JBEDFA010000037.1, forward strand.
GCGTCGAGACGGGAAAGCCACTCTCCGACATCAGGGACTACGTCGCAGCCATGCGCAACAACGAACGCTTTGGCGGCCAGTTGCCACCGATCTACTTGGCCACATTGCGCAACAAGATGCTTGAACTTGCCAGTGAGATTTCTGAAGGTGCCATCTGGGCCAATGCTTCGCTCAGTCACATGGCCAAGCAACTAGGCGAAGTACCAAATGCAGTACGCGATGATTTCTTTCTCTCCAACATGATCCCCACGGTTATCGACGAAGATGTTGAAGCTGCTCGCGCTATCAACCGTCGCACGCTCACCGGGTATGTCTCTCTGCCCAACTATCGCAACTACTGGCGTGCTGCGGGTTACACCGCAGAAATGGACGCCATTGAAGAAGCGATTGAAGCAGGCAACAAGGAAGCAGTCACCGGTCTCATGACAAATGAGTGGCTGGACGACTGCACCATCAGTGGATCAGCGTCAAAGGTGCGCGAACGCTTGGCGGAATGGGCGAATGCTGGCGTCATGCCTATTGCTGTGATGTCATCCACTACCGGTGGACAAGCAAAAGCAATTGGCGAATTGTTCGAGGCTTATAACTGACGAAGAAGTTCTTCGACGTGTGCGCGAATCTCGTCGCGAATTCGTCGCACCACTTCTAATGGCTGACCTTTGGGGTCATCGAGTGGCCAGTCGATGTATTTCTTGCCCGGGATGAACGGACACGTGTCGCCGCACCCCATCGTGATGATGACATCCACTGATTCGAGCAATTCGTTCGTGAACTTTTGCGGGATATAACCCGCGATATCAATCCCGACTTCGTTCATCACTTCAATAGCCACAGGGTTCACATGCTCGGCTGGTTCAGAACCCCCCGAAAGAATCAACACCTTGTCGCCCGACAACTCACGCGCAAAGCCAGCTGCCATCTGTGACCGTCCGGCGTTATGGATACATAGGAACAAAACACCACTCATGATGCCTCCGCTTTCTTTGGCCACAAGATGACGATGATTCCGAAGCCGATGAGACCACCCATCACTTGCATGAGCACAAACATTGGCCAGGATTCAGGCGCGATGCCTGCAAATGAATCAGAGAACATACGACCAAAGCCAACTGCGGGGTTTGCAATGCTGGTGGACGAAGTAAACCAGTAGGCGCCGGTAATCCATGCTGCAACTAACGCAGCAACATTTGCTTTTGTACGCTGTCCACCCCAGATAACGAGCAACAAACCAATTGTTGCAACAACCTCTGAAAACCAAGTCGGGCCACCCGTGCGAATCTTCGGCGATTGCTCAATAAACGGATGAGCGAACATGATGTTGGCAATCACACAACCGACGACCGCACCAGCAAACTGACTGATGATGTCCGTCACCACGGATGTCAATGTTGACCCGCCATCTACGAAATGACCGACAACGGTCACGACCGGATTAAACGACGCCCCCGAAATCGGTCCAAAGATCGTGATGAGACCGAACAAGGCACCACCCGTTGCAATGGCGTTTGCGAGCAACTGCAACCCAACATAATTCGTGAGGTTCTGAGCCATAATGCCCGACCCCACAACTGCCATGACCAGAAGAGCTGTGCCGAGAAACTCGGCCAGCACGCGACGAGAGTTCAACTGCATCCTTCGGGACCGCAGCAACTGCCGCCGTCAGGAACGCCAAGCATGATGGGCATTGGCTTCAACGAAATGTCTTGAGGAGCATCGGCAAGAACGGTGTACCACTCCCATGGAAGTTCGCCGCCCTTCACCCACACTTTGTCCTGGACTGCGAAACAGCACGTGGTGCTCTCCTGCAATTCAATGGGAAGACCAACGTTTATGGCATGTTCCATCTTGGCGGCCACCTGATCGGTGTCTTCGACTTCAACGCCGACATGGTTCAACGTGCCAGGTTCACCATGACCTTCAATGAGAACCAATTTGAGAGGAGGATTCTCGATTGCAAAGTTTGCATAACCCTCACGAACCTTCGCTGGGCCAACGCCAAACATCTTGCTGTAAAACGAAATTGCTTCTTCGATGTTTCCAACGTTCAATGCCAATTGCACACGCGACATGGTCACTCCCCTCCGTTACGGATGTAACGTCTACTTAGATAATTGTCAATATATCCAGCACATTGATAGTTGTCAATGTATGGTGAAGGCATGGTTACTGCGAAGAGCATTCCCCTTTCACAGCGCCCCATCTCGGATGCTGCAGCTAGCGACCTTGCGTCTGTCTTCGCTGCACTCGCTGACCCGGTTCGCTTACGACTGTTTGATCTTGTTCGCCGTGCTGGTGATACTGGCGTCTGCTCTTGCGATTTGGTGGAACCACTGGAACGCAGTCAGCCCACCATTAGTCATCATCTCAAGGTGTTGCGCGAAGCCGGACTTGTGGAGTCACGTCGCGAAGGAACATGGCTCTGGTACTCCGTTGTGCCTGCCGCGTTGAATACCGCAACACATTTCGTTTCGCGTTAGTCGAAGTTTTCGCCATAGCCAGGATCACTTGGCCAGTTGGGCTGAAACAGATGCCATTGCTCTGGTGCCCGACGAATCAAACCTTCAAGTTCCAACGCCAGTGCTTGCGTTCCTGCGGTAATCGCGGGACGAAGTTTTCCTTCCCGATCAAGCGGAAGTGGCGGACGAATCACCGCATGGTGCCCATCAATGGAACGCGTGAAATATGTAGCCACAGGTAAGACATCAGTGTTGGCTCGTATTCCCAACATTGCTGGGCCAGCAGGCAAAGTGGTTTTCTCACCGAAAAACTCCACTTCGATTCCCCCACCTTGAATGTCACGATCGGACAATAGGCACACAATTTCATTGCGTTTCAATGCGCCAAGAATTGCTGGTGCTGCAGCAGGGCCAAGTGGAACAACATTCATTCCGAGATCGCTTCGTAATTTCGTGAACCATTCGAACAGTTCTGGCGGATTCAATGGTTCAACGATCACTGTCATGCGATGACCACGATCGGCCATCCATCGCCCGGCCCATTCCCAACCGCCCAAATGCGGTAGCGCAAGAATCGCACCGTTGCCTTTTTCTAATGCGGCCTCGATGTGGTGAAAACCATCCACGCTGAAGCAACGATCGACATGCTTCCTCGAAAGGTTCGGCAAGCGGAAACTTTCTGTGTAGTAACGCATGTAGCTATCGAAAGCTTGCTGAGAGGCTCGCCGCAGAGCCAAACCTTTCAATGCTGGATTCACTCTCTGAAGATGACGCTCAATCATTGAACGTTTGTTCCGTAATGACAATGCGATTCCAGGCGCAAGAAGCGCAACTGCACCTTGTGCGACGGGGCCCGGAGTTAAACGGGCAACAAGAGAACCGAGTTTGTATCCGCTAACAGTGAGCGAATCGGTGAGGTCATCGAACGGACTAGCCATTGCGTTGACGCTTGCGCTGGCGCGACACCACAGACAACTGTCGGCGCGATGCGCGGGCGCTTTGACGCGACATACGACGCACTTTGCGAACATCTCGCTTCGCCTGTGTCGTTGACGAGACTTCGGCTTGGCGCCACACCTGAGCGAAACGCTGAATTGCCGTGGCAACCGTGAGGATCAACATGACCCACAAGATCGGAACGAGCAATGAATCAAACAACAGACCGGCACACAGAACAATGATTCGCTCCGCACGCTCCATGAGACCGCCCTTGGCATAAAGCCCCAGCGATTCTGCTTTTGCACGCTCGTATGAAATAAGTGAAGACACTCCCATGATGGCCATCGGCAAAAGCGCGAGATGCGGGCTCTTCTCTGATGCGAAGTACCACGCGACACCACCGAAGAGAATGGAGTCCGTGACGCGGTCAACAACCGAGTCGAAGAATGCTCCACGCTGGCTGGCAGTGTTTGATGCCTTTGCCAATGCTCCGTCGAGCATGTCTGGCAAGGCAGCAAGAATCACCAGAGCAAGTCCGCCTTGCAATTTGCCGTTAGCAATTGCCACCGCGGCAGCAACAGCAAACAGAACTCCGAGAATCGTCAAATGATCGGGAGACATGCCCGTACGACGCAATGCCATTCCCACTGGGCGAACGACGCGCTCAATAGGCGCACGGAAACTGCCGTCAAACATCTAGAAGACGCTAGCCCTCTGCCGTTGGCGCTTCAGCGACTTCTGCATCGGGATTGGCTTCCACCAAACACTCGACAATCTCACCATTCACAGCGTCAACAAGAACAAGCCCACGCTGACGTGGTGGTTCTTCAACGCTGTAACAAAAAATGCGCCACGTTGGCCGGCTGCGAAGACCGCGCCATACCTGCTGAGCCGATGCGTGCCCTACAGGGAATCCCACTTTGCGAGTTGCGCACACAAGTGCCTCTGACTCGTCAATCGTCATCTTCCATCCGCTGCTGAAGCTAATGATCGCCATTGCACCCAGAAGGCACGCTCCGAAGACCAATCCACGATTGACCAACACGGAGTCATTGGAATTTCCGACGTTCCACACAACGAGGCACAACACTGCAGCAATCGCATAGAGGTATCCCGGAATACGGCGACGACTGTTGTCGGGGAAGTCATAGGCCGCAACATGATCGACGGCATTTAAGTCGTCGGGAAGTTGGTCACGAATGTCGTCTGTCATTTGTCCCCCTTGGGCCAAGCTGCACGCACTTTAGAAGCGGTGAGAGAAAGTGGTTCTGGAATCGTTCGTGTATCTGCCACCGAAGTCATGAAGTTGGAGTCCCCGTTCCACCGAGGCACAACATGGACGTGAAGGTGTTGAGCAATACTGCCACCTGCGGCCGCCCCAAGGTTGATTCCGACGTTCAAAGCATCTGGGGAGTGCGACGAACGCAAAGCAACAGTGGCATTCGTGACGTTTGCCCATAAATCGAGCGATTCTTCGGACGAGAGGTCTTCCAGGTTCGGTACTTCGCGAAACGGCAAAACCAGCAAATGTCCTGATGCATAAGGAAATGCATTCAAAATCACGAAACTGTGTGATGAACGATGAACGATGTGTGCTTCTTCATCGGAAATACCCGATGCCAGAATCTGCGTGAACACCGACGACGAAGAGGGAGAGGTATTTGCATTCCCCTCGCCGACGTACTGTGCACGCCAGCCGTTCCAAAGTTGATCAAGCGACATTTAGTGTCCGCCCAATTGTCCTTCAGCAACCTCGGCAGCGATGCGTGCTATGAACTCAGACACCTTGACGTCACGTTCCACTTCTCCACCGCGCGGATTAACGCCAACCGACCCGTGAGCGACGTCGTCATCGCCCACCACCAGGACATAAGGAACCTTGCTGGTCTTCGCATTACGAATGCGCTTCCCTAACTGCTCATCTGCATGGTCGATATCAACGCGGAACCCAGCTGCCTTTAATTGTGCGACCACATCTTGTGCGTATTCATCATGCGCAAGTGCGACAGGAAGAACTCGCACCTGTTCTGGTGACAACCATGTAGGGAATGCACCTGCGTAATGCTCAATGAGAACACCAAAGAAACGCTCAATCGAACCAAACAAAGCGCGGTGCAACATGATCGGACGATGACGTGCACCATCGGAGCCCACGTATTCAAGCCCAAAGCGTTCGGGAAGGTTGAAGTCACACTGAATGGTGCTCAACTGCCACTTACGACCGATGGCATCGCGAACATCGATATCGATTTTCGGACCATAGAAAGCGGCATCGCCCTCTTTCATCTTGTACTGCACACCATGGCGCTCAAGAGCTTCCTTCAATGCGGCAGTTGCCTTTTCCCAGATTTCGTCGGAACCCACGGACTTTTCCGGGTCGCGAGTAGAGAGATTGAACTCGAAGTCCTCAAATCCGAAGCGACGAAGGACAGACATGATGAAGTCCAACAATGACGCAATTTCGTCGGCCATTTGCTCTTCGGTGCAATAAATGTGGCTGTCGTCTTGAGTGAATCCACGGATACGCAAAAGTCCGTGCAACGTGCCTGCACGCTCGTAGCGATACACATTGCCCAACTCGAACAAGCGCAATGGAAGTTCGCGGTAACTGCGCTGACGACTATCAAAAATGAGACAGTGCATCGGACAGTTCATCGGCTTCATGTAGTACGTACCGTTGTCCATCTCCATCGGCGGGTACATGCCATCTGCATAGAAGTCGAGGTGACCTGACTTCGAAAAAAGGTTCGCATTTGCGAGGTGCGGCGTATAGACGAACTGGTAATCACCATCTTGGTGGCGCTGACGGCTGTAGTCCTCCATCAACTTGCGAACAATTGCGCCCTTGGGATGCCAGACAGCAAGACCGCCACCTAGCTCTGACGGGAACGACAGAAGGTCAAGTTCATTTGCAAGACGACGGTGGTCGCGCTTTGCAGCTTCTTCTAAACGATGAAGATGTTCCTTCACTGCTGCATCGGATTCCCATGCGGTTCCGTAAATGCGTTGCAGCATCGGGCCCTTTTCATTGCCGCGCCAATACGCGCCAGCAACCTTCATTAGTGCGAAGTGGCCAAGCTTTGCTGTGGTGGGCACGTGAGGTCCGCGACACAGGTCAACAAACTCTTCTGTATTGCGATACACACTGATGGTGTCGCTGTCCCCTACTTCAGCCGCATCGCTGCCATCGGCTGCACCAGAAGTCACGCGCTCAATGATCTCGCACTTGTACTTCTGAGCAGCGAAAAGCTTGAGACCTTCCGCAGCTGACATTTCAGAACGAACGAAGGGTTGCGCGGCCTTCATGATTTCGCGCATGCATCCTTCGATGGCCGCAAGATCATCATCGGAGAACGTGCGTCCGCCTGGAAGTTCGAAGTCGTAATAGAAGCCATCTTCAATTGCTGGCCCGATGGAGAACTGTGCTCCGGGGAACAACTGGACAACGGCTTGCGCCAAAACGTGCGCCGTCGAGTGGCGCAGCACATGGCGTCCTTCATCGCTGTTGTCGGTGATCACCGAGACAGTGACACCATCGGAGAGTGGCGCGCTGAGGTCAACTTCTGTGCCGTTGATAGTGCCTGCAACGGCGGCCTTGGCAAGACGGGATCCAATGGACGCAGCCAAGTCGGCGACGCTGGAGCCCTGCGGCAACGAACGGGAGGACCCATCCGGAAGGAGTACGGAGATATCAGCCATGAGACGCCCATTCTACGGAGCAGGCAACGCCGAGAACCCCTTTATTACGAGGCGGAAATGACGGCTTGTTCGGTGGGAAGCGACTCAGCCTTCTTGGTGGCGTACACATTTCGGTACTCCTGGCCCGTCAATTCACGAATCTCAAACATCAATTCGTCCGTCATCTCCCGAAGAACCAGATGGTCGCCACC
>JBEDFA010000038.1:0-57859 GCA_041175365.1 Actinomycetota bacterium
AGATTGCAGCGAGGCCTTTGCACTCGGCAGAAGCAGACCAGGTGGTGTCATCCCACTCTCGGAAAGCGAACAGATCCCCAATGGCCATTGTTGTCCCCCAACTGCCGTGCCTTCGGACACATTAGCGGAATTAACTCACGAGTCAATTCTTGACAATTTGTACAAAAAAGGGTCTACTGAAACGCAGCGCGAATGCCGGCCGCAAACGCATCCACATCAGTGTCGGTGGTGTCCCAGGAGCTCATCCAGCGCACCTGAGAGCGACTCTCGTCCCAGTCCCAGAAGAAGCTCCAGTCCTGCAATTTCTTTTTCACATCGCGGGGGAGAACGGGGTACATGCTGTTCACCTCCGGCGCATCAATCTCCAGGCCATTGATCCCTGAAACGGCAGAGTAGAGGCGACGTGCCATTGCATTTGCTTGGCCTGCTGTTTCTAACCACAGGCCATCGCTGAGAGCCTCTACAAACTGTGCCGCGGCGTATCGCTGCTTCGAGGGCAATTGAGTGGCCTGCTTACGAATGTAGGCACTGCGGTCAGAAGCAACACCACGACGAAGGAGAACAGCCTCAGCACCGAGCATTCCGTTTTTGGTCCCGCCGAATGACACGGCATCAACACCTGCACCAAAAGTCAGGTCACGGAATGTCTTCGCATCGCCACCCAAAGCGGCAACTGCATTTGAAATACGTGCACCGTCGAGATGGACACGCATTCCGAACGAATGCGCAGTATCACAAATGGCGCGAATCTCTTGGATGGAATACAAACCGCCAAGTTCTGTTGCTTGAGTGATTGATACAACTCCGGGCTGCACGTGATGAACATTCCCGATTGCACCGGCAAGTGAAGATATGTGCTCAGGCGTCAACTTGCCATTTGCGACATCAACATCTTGCAATTTGGCACCGAGAAATTTTTCGGGCGCGCCGGTCTCGTCAACGTTGATGTGAGACCAATTTGTACAGATAATCGAATCAGCAGGCTTCAACAAACTTGCGAGCGCAACAACATTGGAACCAGTGCCGTTGAAGGTAAATAGAACATCAACGTCTTCATCGCATAGTTCATGGAACAGGGAAGTGGCTTGCTTTGTAAGCGCGTCTCCGCCGTACGCCATGACATGACCCGCATTCGCACGAGCGATCGCGTCGATGTACCGAGGGTGCGCGCCACTGAAGTTGTCACTGGCGAAAAAATTTCGAGGGGCTGGGGGAAATTCCACGCTCTGCAATCTACTGTGCACTACAATTTCGTCATGACGAAATTGCCAGTGGGGGCAGAGGTGCGGGGCACAGACCGCCGATGTCGTTGGTGTCGACATGCCCTCGCCGCACAAGAAGGCCCGGGACGTCGAAAAGAGTTCTGCAGTCAGAAATGCCGCCAATGGGACTGGGTATCAAGGCAGCGAGCATCCGAGTTAGAGCTGTCGGAGAACGAGTTGGTGATGACACGCGAAGAACTCGATGCATTGAAAGATCAGATTTACGTTTTGCATTGCGCATTGACCGACGCACGTCTAGATCTGAGTAAGCCACGCCACACAAAGGACTCCATCAAGGAAATTCTGGACTGGGTGATGGAGGCCGCCGAGCCGGTCGCCTCTGCTTCCCTTCATCCCTCTGTACGCCCATAATGTCCGTTATGTAATTTATGTATGGACCAATAACCCCAAAGGTTTGAGACGGTTTTCCCCGCTGGCCTGACACCTAAGGTGATCTTCATGGCAATCAGAAAACTCCAGAATGGAATTGGCGCCGAAGACGTCTTTAGCGAGATGGAATCATTCCGCTCACAGGACGTTCGCTGGAGAGACGGTCGATGCTTCACACTCGCCTACTCAGTCAGCCCAGACCAGTTGGCTGTCGCCGAAGAGGCCTACCGACGCTTCTCCGGCGAGAACGCTCTCAACACCGCAGCCTTTCCTTCGCTCAAGCACATGCAACAAGAAGTCGTCGACACAGTCACTGGTTGGTGCAACGGCGACGATGCAGTTGCAGGCTTCATGACCTCAGGCGGCACAGAGAGCCTTGTCCTCGTCGTACGAGCCGCTGTCATGCGTGCCAAGCGCGAAGGGCGCCTCACAACTACTCCAAATATGGTTCTGCCCACATCGGCTCATGCGGCGCTTGAGAAGGGCGCTGATTACTTCTCTGTCGAAAGCAGGCGTGTCGACGTTGGTCCTGACTGGCGAGCAAATGTCAGCGCGATGCGTGCCGCGGTTGACGAACACACAATTCTGATTGTCGGATCAGCGCCGCAATATCCACAAGGCGTTGTCGACCCCATAGTGCACCTGGCTGCAATTGCACTTGAGCGAGACATCAATTGCCACGTTGATGCCTGCATGGGCGGTGTCACTCTTCCCTACCTTGAAATGCTCGGCGATGAGATTGCGCCGTGGGATTTTCGTGTGGACGGAGTGACTTCCATTTCAGTTGATCTTCACAAGTACGGATATACATCGAAGGGCGCTGGTGTGCTTCTTCATCGCAATAAGGCATTGCGTAATGACCAAACGTTCATGACGGATAACTGGCTGGGCGGCATGTACGGCTCTTCAGGAATTTTGGGAACCAAGTCCGGTGGTCCGATTGCATCAGCTTGGGCTGTCATGCGCTATTTGGGCGATGACGGATACCGCAAGGCCACTCGCAGCGCTCGCGATAGTGCCTTGAAAATTGCGCGACATATCGATGCTCATCCATTGCTCTCGTTGCGAGCAATGCCCGACACCACTCTCATCTCTTTCGGTACGGCCGATGCAAAGCGTCATGACGTATTCGCTCTGGCAGAGCTCCTAATTGCCCGCGGTTGGTACATGGACAGACAAGGTCCGCCGCCGAGTATTCACATGACGGTGCACGCAGGTCATGAGCACCACATTGATGAATTCCTGAAGGACCTTGACGAATGCACCCAGGAACTTGACGGCAAGACCGGCTCCATGGGCTCATACGCCACGACCGAATAAACCTCGGAATATGGTTTGTGCGGGAATCCGCACGCCTGTTCCCCACCGACTACGGTGAAAGAAAACATCTACTTGGGAGAGAGTGCTTCACTGCACCGCCGAAGGAGCAACCGCCCCGGAATCTCTCAGGCAAAAGGACCATGTAGATAAAGAACGCTGGAAAGAGAGGGTTCGCCCTCCGCCGACGGGGAAAGCCACAGTGTGGTGAAGCTCTCAGGCACCAAAGACAGCGGGGGTCGATACTCCATCGGAGAACATATGAGCCCGAGCCCCCGGTCATTGACTACCCCAGGATTCACTCCTGACGATTTTGCTATTCGTCACCTCGGGCTTTCCGAAGATGATCGCGCAGAAATGTTGCGCGTCATCGGTATCGAATCCGTCGAGTCTCTCCTTGATGCCACGATTCCTTCAGCGATTCGCCTTCGTGAGCGAATGGCGTTGCAACCATCTGCCTCAGAGACCGACGTTCTCACGCAATTACGTTCCAAATTCGTTGGAGACGTCAAGCGCACGTCTTTTATTGGCCAGGGCTATTACGGCACCATCACACCACCAGTCGTGAAGCGCAATGTTCTTGAAAATCCAGCGTGGTACACGGCCTATACGCCGTATCAGCCAGAGATCAGCCAAGGGCGTCTTGAAGCACTTCTGAACTTCCAGACAATGATCTCCGAACTCACAGGTTTGCCTCTTGCGAATGCATCTCTGCTCGACGAAGCAACAGCTGTAGCCGAAGCAGTGACCATGGCACATCGCATCAGTAAGTCGGGTTCTGATTCAGTTCTCGTGGATACCAACACACATCCACAAACTCTTTCGGTCCTACGCACTCGTATGGAACCAATTGGCATCTCCGTTGTTCAATCATCTGTAGTGGACATGAATCCAACGGGACACTTCGCCGTCGTTGTCTCATGGCCAGGAAGCAATGGCGCACTCCCCTCGCCTTCCGTCGTCCGATCTCTAACCGAAGCCACCCATGCATCAAATGCAGTGGCGATTGCAACGACTGATCTGATGGCTTGCACATTGATTATTCCTCCGGGCCAACTTGGCTTCGACATCGCTGTTGGCTCGTCACAACGATTCGGCGTTCCCATGGGATTCGGCGGACCTCATGCCGCTTTCATGGCGACACTGGACAAGCACGCACGTTCACTGCCAGGTCGACTCGTCGGTGTCAGTACCGATACCGCGGGACGACCTGCATTGCGATTGACATTGCAGACGAGAGAACAACACATTCGCCGCGAGAAGGCAACGTCAAACATCTGTACCGCACAGGTTCTGCTTGCAAATATCGCCGGCATGTACGGCGTGTGGCACGGCCCCGATGGGCTACAACGCATCGCACAACGAATCAATAATCTTGCATCGCGAGCAGCGTCAGCACTGCGCGCAGCAGGCAACAATGTTGTCTCCGAAAACTTCTTTGACACTGTTGCATTTGAAACACCAGACGCTGATGCAACTGTGAAAGTTGTTCGAGCAGCGGGCTACAACATTCGCAAAATTAGCGACTCCCAGGTTTCTTTTAGCGTTGATGAAACAACAACTGAAAGTTCTCTTGCATCGCTTCTCATTGCGCTCGGAGCCTCATTCACAACTGAAGGTGCCCATTCCCTCACAGATGTTGAGCGCTCCGATTCCTTTATGACACAGTCGGTCTTCCATCGCTTTCACACGGAACACGAGATGCTGCGTTATCTACGTTCTCTCGCCGACAAGGATCTTGCTCTTGACCGAACCATGATTCCTCTCGGTTCGTGCACGATGAAACTGAATTCCACAACAGAAATGGAACCTGTCACGTGGCCTGAGTTCTCTTCACTTCATCCCATGGTCCCCGAAGATGAGTCCGTGGGCATGCGCACAGTGATTGATGAACTTGAACGCATGCTTGTTGAAATCACCGGATACGACGCAGTCAGCCTTCAACCCAATGCTGGTAGCCAGGGTGAATTCGCAGGTCTGATGGCAATTCGTGCGTATCACCACTCACGCGGGGATGTACAACGCGATATTTGCCTCATCCCATCGAGTGCGCATGGAACAAACGCCGCAAGTGCAGTTATGGCCGGAATGAAAGTTGTCGTTGTTCAATGCGACAGCAACGGAAACATCGATGTCAACGATCTCCGCACACAAGCTGAAAAGGCTGGTACTGCCCTTGCCGCGACCATGGTGACGTATCCGTCCACTCATGGCGTCTTCGAAGAAGCAATCGGCGAAATTTGCTCCATCATCCATGACAATGGCGGCCAGGTGTACGTCGATGGCGCCAACATGAATGCTCTTGTGGGCACTGCACAACCTGGAAAATTCGGAGCAGACGTCAGCCACCTCAATTTGCACAAAACGTTCTGCATCCCACATGGCGGTGGCGGACCAGGGGTTGGACCTGTCGCGGTTCGTGCGCATCTTGCACCATTCCTGCCCGGCAATCCTCTCAGCGACGATTCCCCAGTCGGGCCGATCTCGGCCGCAATGTACGGCTCCGCAAGCATCTTGTGCATTCCATGGGTGTACATCACCCTCATGGGCGCAGACGGGCTTCTGCAAGCAACGGCAGATGCAATCCTGTCTGCCAATTACATTGCTGCTCGACTCAACGATTCGTATCCAGTTCTCTACCGCGGAGCCAACAACACTGTCGCTCATGAATGCATTCTGAATGTCGGAGAGGTCATCAAAGGAACGGACATCACCATTGATGATGTCGCAAAGCGACTCATGGACTACGGCCTTCATGCTCCGACGATGAGTTTCCCCGTTGCAAATACATTGATGGTGGAACCGACAGAGAGTGAGTCTCTTGCCGAGGTCAATCGATTCTGTGAAGCGATGATTGGAATACGACGAGAGATTGATCAAGTAATCGGCGGATCAGTTTCAGCCGAAGAATCTGTCCTTCGCCACGCTCCACACACCATCGAGGACATCGCTGGTAATTGGGACCATCCATATTCGCGCGAGGAAGCACTCTTCCCTGTTCCGCAGCTTCGTTCCCGCGGTTACCACACGCCGGTGTCGCGAATTGATGCTGCATATGGTGACCGCAATCTTGTCTGCACATGTGCCCCTATCGAGGCATACGCGATCTCCCTTGAGACGAGTACCGTGGGATCGTGACCGAAGAGAACTCTCAGGACTCCACGCAGTCTTCACAGCAGCAGACAACGAACCCGCTAGAGCAGTTACTTCAATTGCTTTCGCTGGTAGACCCGATTGAGCTAGCGGGCAAAGCTGTCGACACAACAAGACGGACAACGGAAACACTTGTCACTGTTCTCGAGAATTTTGCATCAACGATCGACAATCTCAATCGCACCACTTCACGCGTCAACGCATTACTAGACGACATCGAGGAACCCCTCAAACGCGTCATGCCTCAATTGGGTAACGCAATGAATGCAATGGCCACAATGGGTGAAGCAGCGACACAGCTTGCGGATCTTTCGAAGCGACTAGGCCCTCTCACGACCCTGGCAGAAAATGCTGGCGGATTGTTTGGCTTCCGTCCTGGGAAGCCAAGCGGAGGAACTACTACTTCTTCTTCGCCACAAACGGAGTCGTAACAACTGTTCCGGGAATCATCGTTCCTCGAACATCAAGCTGCACGGAATCCCCGATAGCCGTTGTCGGATTCACAAAGGCCAAAGCAACACAATGACCCAGTGTTGGCGAGAAGTTTCCACTGCTGACAACACCAATTTGTTCTCCCTGAGAATTCAGAACGAGTGAACCATCACGAGCAGGGCGTCGGCCGTCAATCGAGATACCCATCAAGCGTCGAGCTACACCACGAGTCTTCTCAGCCTCTAATGCGGCACGACCTCGGAACTGTTCTTTGTTCCAGGCCACTACCCACTCAAGGCCAGCCTGAAGCGTGGTAATCCCCTCGCCCAACTCGTGCCCATGTAACGGGAGGGCAGCTTCTAAGCGGAGTGTGTCGCGCGCACCAAGACCAGCAGGAACAACACCTGCTTGCAACAGTGCATTCCACACAGCTGCTGCCCCAACTACTGGAACTGCAATCTCGATGCCATCTTCACCGGTGTAGCCAGTTCCCGCCACCACACAGGAATAACCACACACTTCAACTTCACGAACATTGAAGCGAGGAACTGAAGCTGCTTCGGGACAAATGCGCTCAACACGTTGACGTGCATCAGGTCCTTGCACAGCAATGACCGCACGTGTTGCGGTTGTATCGGTACCACCAATGGCCGACACAACGCGATCGGTATTCGAGGCATTGGGCATGACATCAAAAATTTCTTCGGACACCCACCACACGATGATGTCGTCTAACACCGATGCATCATCGTCCGAGAGCAAGTGCGTGTATTGCGCACGCCCTGGTGCAATCTTTGTTAAATCATTGGTCAGTGCACTCTGCAAGCTTGACAGTGCGTTGGCACCCTCTACACGCACAGTTCCTAAGTGCGATACGTCAAACATGACAGCAGATGAACGACATGCAGCATGTTCAGCAAGAGTTCCCTCGGAATACGCCAAAGGCATTTCCCATCCACCGAATGGAACCATCTTTGCATTCAGTTCTCGATGCTGAGCATCAAGCGGCGAAAATTTCATCGTCAGACTGCGACAACAGTGGCGGTGCCGTCTTCGTTGCCGTCAACAGCAACGACGGGCATTGGCTCTGGACGAATCGAGATGATCTGACGATCGACTTCGTCGCGAACACCCGACATGGGCAGGACATTGAGAACACCCTGACCATGACGCAAGACGTCGATGAGATCATCTCCGTTACACAACACAACACTTCCGCCATCAATCACCAAGTGAGCAGCAGAAATATCTGTCTCGACGTATTCACGCATGTAGGCGAATACGTCACGAATTGATTCAAGACGAATTCCAGCGTCAAGAAGTTTCTTAATGACCTTCAATTCGAGAAGGTCGCGGTAGGTGTAAAGGCGACGACTTCCGCTGCCGGTTGCATCTGTACCTGACGGACGAACCAAGTCTGTACGCGCCCAGTAGTCGAGGCGACGGTAGGTAATTCCTACGATCTCAGCTGCCTGAGTTCCGCTAAATGTCTGCATAAATCTGTCCCGTTTGTCTGGCGCGAGTTCGACGACAAGTCGGTAACTACGCGGGTGTAAGACGCTAGGGGCACCCGAGCGGAATCGTCAAGGGGTGATTATTGGAAATCTTCTGGGGAAATATTCTCGATGAAATCACGGAATTCATCGATGATCTCGTCATTTGGCGCAGATTCGTCCTCTTCCACCACTTCGCCCACCATCTCGAGCAGAGCTTCTGAAGCAAAGATCGGGCAGGAAGCCCTGAGCGCAAGCGCAATCGCATCCGAAGGACGAGCCGAGACTCTTGTCTCGTCGCCCTCGTCAGCAACCAGTACAAGTTCTGCGTAGTACGTACCGGCCGACACATGAGTCAACACCACTTGCGTAAGCGAAAACGACAGCTGCTCCAAGACATTGACCAACAATTCATGGGTCAGTGGTCGTGGCGTGCTCTCCCCATCAAGCGCAGTCTTAATAGCTGCAGCCTCAGGAGCACCAATATAAATCTCAAACTGCCGACGAGGAGCTTCATCTTCCCGGAGCATGACTACCGGCGTACCAGCCATGCGATCAATACGCACGCCGCGCACAGAGAGCGACTTCATATCTATCTCTGCTCAGTCAATCGCATGATGTCTCGCTGAATCAGAGCGGTCCGTAATTCACCGCCAAGTTCCATGAATTCAGCCAACATACGCAATGCTTCTTCACGCGCCACTGGATTTCGTTGACGCAAGTACGGAAGTATTCGCTGCTCAAACAAATTTACTTCACGATCCGCAGCCGACTTCCAAGCACGAAGATGTCGAATATCGATACCTAATTCCTGGAAACGCGCTGCCGACTTTGCAATTGCAATGGACGACGCATCAAAGAAAGTTGTGTCCCCCACTTCATGACCACTGAGCAATCCAGCAGACTCGAGTTCTTTGAGAAACGCTGCATCGATACTGAATTGTTGCAACAACTGATCGCGCGGGATGGATTCGGTCTTATCCAAATGATCCAAAGTGGAACGACGCTGTTCGCGACGAACCGACTCTGGCACGATCGGATCTTGCTCCACAGGGGCTGTTGGGATGAGCTGAACATTTGATGGCGTGTCACGAGGTCGAGGAACAGAAGTGCGTGTTGCAGGATGCCCACTTGTTGCCACATACTCGCTGGGCATCATGATGTCGCGACTGATATCTCTGCTGATATCTGATGTGTCGTCATCCAACTTGTCTTTGATAATTCTCAAAGGAAGGTAGTTAGTGCGCTGCTCTCTGAGAATAAAACGAAGTCGCTCGACTTCAGACACTGTGAACTTTCGATAACCCGACGGAGTTCTTTCCGGCTCAATCAATCCTTGGCTTTCCAGAAATCGAATCTTTGAAATAGTGACGTCTGGAAATTCTTCCAACAACTGAGCCAAAACTTCGCCGATGCTCAAGTAGTCACGATCGTTCATGAGAGATCCTCTGCACTTTCGAGGAAAACAAGCCTGTACTTGCCCACTTGCAACTCATCACCTTGGCGAAGTTCGGTGACATCAATGCGGCGTTGATTCACATAGGTTCCATTGAGAGACCCAGCGTCACGAACGATGTATTGACCACCTGTCTGATGGATTTCGCTATGACGACGAGAGACCGTGATGTCGTCCAATGCAATATCCGAGTCAGCATGGCGCCCAATGGACGTAACGGAAGATGAGAGAACGAAATACTCCCCTTCTTCTTCACCTCCCCGAATAACCAATAACGCTGTTCCCGATTCAATCTCATTCAGATTCACAGTGGTGTCATCTTGAGGACCAGGAGCGTCCATGAGAGGGTCGACCTTTGCCAAAGTAATCGTGCGGTCATCGACAAGGTCCAGCACTGCACCACAGGCCGAACAAAAACCTGATGTCGGTGGATTGCGATGCCCGCAACGGTTACAAAAGACGTATGACATGGGATTACGCACCAATGAGTGCGGCGTACTCCTCTGAGGACATCAAGCCAGATTCATCAAGGTTGCTGACTTCAATCTCACATATCCAACCTGATTCATAAGGGTCGGAATTAAGAAGTTCGGGGCTATCCACCAATGCAGCGTTTACAGATGTGACTTTACCGGCAACTGGTGCGTACACATCGTTCACACTCTTGGTGCTTTCAATTTCTCCCAAGCCCTGATGCGCTTCAACGTCTGAACCGACGTCAGGCAATTGAATAAACACAATGTCGCCAAGGGCATCTTGTGCATAATCCGTAATGCCAACCTTCACGGTGGAACCAGTAACGAGGACCCACTCATGGTCCTTTGTATAACGAAGATTTGAGGGAACGTTCACACCCTCAACGGTACTCGCTAGGCCCTACGCCCTGATGCCATGTTTGCCCGCACTGTAGGCAGGTACTGAGCAAAAGAAATGTATGAGTACGCCACAGCTGGCACGACTGCCGCCCATCCGATGTAGAGGAACGGGCTCCACCAACCACCCGCTGAACCAAGGGTGATCCACGGCACCGCGCACATTAAGCCAAACGCGGCTTTCTTTCCCGTCGCAGTGACGGGGAAACGTTCCATACCCAAAGCAGTTGCCCCCACCATCAGGACGGCGATGGAGACCTCTCTCACCAAAATGACAATTCCTAGCCATGCAGGAAATTGGTCAAAGTACATAACGGTGCCGATACCGACGAAGAAAATCAAACGATCCGCAACGGGGTCAAGGACCTTCCCAAACTCACTGACCTGATTGAAGCGACGGGCAATGTATCCATCGATCCAATCGGTGAAGGCCAAAAGACCGAAAAACCAAGAACCCGCAACGACCCGCCCATCTGCCATTAACGAGACAAAGACGGGCAGCAATGCAATGCGCACCATCGTGATGATGTTTGGAATAGTGAAGACAACCCGCAGACGCACATATGAATGGTAGTCCGAGCATCAAGATAGACACGGTGACGACATAGTGTTCATTCATGACATTGCCATTGCAGGATCAAGTTGCATTCATCACCGGAGCCGGTTCAGGTTTAGGAGCAGAGACCGCTCGTCGGCTTGCGAAAGACGGAGCCATCATTGCGGTGAACGATCTCAATCCATCTGCCGCACAGGCCATTGCTGATGAGGTCGGCGGAATTGCCCTGCCGTTTGATGTTGTCGACTCGTCAGCTTTTGACGCCGCTGTTGACTCTTGCGTGACGCAATTGGGTCGTCTTGACATCATGGTCAACAACGCCGGAATCGCACCTGCAGACGCAGCGACAAAAACAGACCGCATGATGGCTAATTCGATGAAGCGTATGGAAGGAAAAGTGAACGACCTTGAACCACTTGATTTTCTTCTCGACCTCAGTGATGAAGCGTGGGACCGCATGATCAAGATTCACCTGTATGGAAGTTTCTACGGATGCCGAGCCGCCCTTCGACACATGCAACCTCAACGTTTTGGCCGCATCATCAATATGTCATCGGTGCTTGGGCTGTACCCATCGTCTGGCGCACCTCACTATTCAGTGGCAAAGGCTGCAATCATCACCTTGACGAAGTCTGTTGCTGAGGAAGTTGCCGGACTCGGGATCAATGTCAATGCCATCTGCCCGGGATACATCGACACTCCTCTCCTCACACCTTTCAGCGAAGTCATGAAGGCCGGCATCACCATGCGCATTGGCAAGGGCTACATGGGAGAAGCATCAGACATCGCCGAGATGGTGAGGTTTCTCGTTGGTCCTGAATCTCGCTATTGCACTGGAGATGTCTTCACTGTTTCAGGTGGCTACCGATAATGCCCACCCTTTTTACTCACATCATCAACGGAGACATTCCCGGAACCTTCGTTCATCGCGACGACCTATGCGTTGCTTTCATGACGATCAACCCACTTGCAGATGGGCACATTTTGGTTGTTCCCATTGAAGAAGTTGATCATTGGATTGATCTCTCCCCCTCGTTGTCACAACATCTCTTCGAGGTATCGCATCGTTTGAGCAATGCATTGGCGAAAGCATTCCCATGCGAACGTGTCGGCATGATCATTGCCGGTTATGAAGTGAACCATTGCCACATTCATCTGATTCCAACAACCAATCTCGGCCAATTCAATTTTACGAACGCTGCAGCGACTATTGACCGCGATGTTCTCGAGAGCCAAGCGAGAAAAATTACCGCGGCACTAGCGGCTGACTAGAACAGTCGAAGTTCCTCTGGCTCATCCGTTGAGTCGTCAGGTTCAATCAAACCGGAATCGTTGTTCCGCACTGCATTGACTCGAGTAGACACGCGAAGAGTTTGAAATCGAGGCTGACGCTCAGGCGCGAACAACTCCAATGGCGGTTGAGGCGCAGACATCCATTCCACTGCCTCTTCCGCAGTGAACTCAACAGGACTTCGATCGTGGACTGCTGACAAGTCTTCAACGCTGTCGCGAGTAATCAAGGAGAATGTACGAGCCTCATCAACTATCGGCGAATCACTCCAAATTCCAGCCCCCAACATGAGATGACCATCTTTCCGAGTGACGAAGTACGGAATTTTGGCCTTCGGATTTTCTCTATTCCATTCATAAAAACCACTCATCGGAATAATGCAGCGATGTCCGGGGACGAGACCTTTGAAAGATGGTTTCTCCGTGATGGTTTCCGATCGAGCGTTAATCATCTTTGATCCAATGTTGGGGTCCTTTGCCCAGATTGGGATCAGACCCCAGCGCATCACATCTACAACTACCTCTGATCCCATCACACGAAGAATGGGCACGACATGAGTCGGAGCAACGTTGAAGTTCTGAAGAAGCGGACCATCAAAGTCGGGCACACGTAGCGTCAAGCCAAATGCATCAACAGCCTCGCCAATTTCATCGACGAGATCTTGCGTATTGAAATTGCCAACAAATCTTCCGCACATAGCTACAAAAGAATGACAGAAGCAGTGAGCCAACTCTAGGGACGAGGGCCCGCCACCTTGGGGTAGAAGGTCTCAATGTGCTTTGGAAGACTGTTCTTCACAAATGCTGATGTGTCATCCGCAAGTACTTCCGGAAGTCCAGCCTCAACACCATCAAGTGTGCGCTCTACGACCTGCTGCGGAGAAGTCTTAGGCATATCGACTCCCGCCGCCATGTCGGTATCTATAAATGCTGGATGCACAGCAACGACAAGAGTTCCCTGTCGTGCGAGTTCTAAACGCAAAGCATTCGTTAAAGACCAAGCTGCCGACTTAGACATCGCGTACGTGGCAACTTCCTTTATTGACATCCACGAGACAGCTGAAAGAACGTTCACGATGGAACCTCCCCCATTTGCTGCAAGTACAGGTGCAAATGCTTTCGACAAGTTGAATAGACCCCAAACATTGGTTTCAAACTCGGCCTTTGCATTCTCCAGTGAGTCATCGGCCATTACTCGTGAACCAATGACAACACCAGCGTTGTTAATCAGCATGGTGACATCGCCACACTGCTCAACAACAGCTTGAATGTCCTCCGCGCTTGTCACGTCTAACTTGACTGGGATAGCGCCCTCAGTCGACACCTTCTCAGGTGAACGTGCTCCGGCGTACACCTTTGCAGCACCACGGTCGAGAAGCTGGCGGACGTATTCGGCACCAAGGCCACGATTAGCTCCGGTGACAAGCACCACTGCGCCTTTGATATCCATACGTCCCCTTTGAAACATTGGGTTCTATTGGTCGGGCTGGCGGGATTTGAACCCACGACCTCTTGTCCCCCAGACAAGCGCGCTAACCAAGCTGCGCTACAGCCCGAATGGGAATTAACTCTATCGTCAGCGGTTCGCAGACCCTAAAGGAAAAGGGAAACGATGCGCCAACCCAGATACAGGCACAACAGCGACACAAGCAGCTTGAAGTGCCACGGCGTCTTTTCACCATCAAGGCCGGCCAACTTCTTCAGATCCAACTCATCAGCCGTCACTCGACCCGACACAGTGGGAGCCTGCATCTGTTCACCACAATCGGGGCAACGCCCTTCTTGCGTCATTGCTGACGGAGCGAGGTAACGAGCACACGGCTCGCACCAAGGCATGGCTAGTCACCCTTTCGGCGGACTCGCAACTTCAATGGTGTTGATCCGAAGTCAAATGCTTCGCGAATTGATCGCTCGAGGTAACGCATGTACGGCTGCGGCAAGTCTCGATTCACGAACAATGTAAACGTTGGTGGATTCGCAGCACCTTGCACAGCGAACATGACCTTCGCACCGCCAGCAGCAGGCTGTTTGGCCTGAGCCTCAGCGATGATGCGATTCACATCACGGGTCGGAATCTTGCGATGGTACTGATCGATCGCATCTTGCAAAACTGGACGAAGTTTGTGAACGCCTTTGCCAGTCAATGCCGAGATCTTGAGGACTGGAGCATCATCAATGAAATACAACATGCGAGCCAGATCAGCCTCCACCTTGCGGCGGTCTTCTGAACCCAGCAATTCCCATTTGTTCAACACAATAAGAATTGGACATCCCGCAACGTCGACGCGCTCGGCAAGACGTTGGTCCTGGCTTGTCACACCAACAGTCGCATCAATGATCAACATGGCCACATCGGCTTCATCAATTGCACGAAGAGCACGAACCAGCGAGTAGTACTCAGCTGAATCGTCCACTTTGCTGCGCTTACGCATTCCAGCTGTGTCAACAAAAATCAAAGGACCATCTTCGGTTTCCACCAAAGTGTCAATTGCGTCGCGAGTGGTGCCTGGCATGTCGTGAACGATGGAGCGCTCCTCGCCCACCAAACGATTAAACAGAGTGCTCTTACCAACATTTGGACGACCGACAAGCGCTACTCGCGGAACTCCGTCGGCGCCGACAGGCTCAACCTTTTCTTCTGGACGATCAACCCGAGGGATGCGTGCAACGACCTCGTCAAGGAAATCTCCGGAACGACGACCGTGCAGTGCCGACACTGTGAACGGCTCACCAAGTCCCAACGACATGAATTCCCAGCGCTCAGCTTCACGACGCTCGTTGTCTGCCTTGTTCGCGACAAGAAGTACATCGACTTTGCTGCGACGCAACCATGCTGCTATCAACTCGTCCTCGTCAGTGACGCCCACTGATGCGTCCACCATGTAGATCACAAGATTCGCGTCACGAACTGCTTCTTCCACCTGACGACTGACCTTGTCATCCAATTCGGAGCCATGAGGCATCCAGCCGCCAGTATCAACAATCCAGAACTCAATGCCCAGCCACGAAGCGAGACGACGGTGGCGGTCACGGGTAACGCCTGGGCGGTCTTCAACAATGGCTGCGCGTTCACCAATCACTCGGTTGAACCACGTGCTCTTACCGACGTTGGGACGTCCGACAATGACCACTGTGGGAAATTCAATTGTCTCGTCAATGTCAGTCACGACTGTTCTCTTTTCTTGCGGCATCAAGCCGTTGGCGCAAAGCGGTACCACTAGTGGCAATCACCTCGATGTCGAACTCCTTCGACAGATCGCCCACTGTGGCTCCGTCCAGAAAGACTCCGTCATTCAGACACACATCAGGCAATAGATATACATTCTCGCGCCCATGAGCCCGAAGCGCACCCTGAATGTCCGCAAATGTCATCAAACCCGCCACACCGGTGTTGCCCCCAAAGTGATTATTCGGCACTTCTACAACTGAAACCTCTGAAAATCCGTTGGTAGCAAGCAAATCGCGGAACATGGTTGCCCCATACGGGCCAGTCACTATGGCGGGCGGCTTCTGGCTCGCCACTCGTTTCGAGAGAGAGATCGACACTGGTTTCACACTGCGGAGAGAGGTCTCCATCGCAGGGTTGACAGGACGGACATAGTCAGTCGGAGAACCGTGATCTACCGACGCAAAGAAACCATCGTGTCGTCCAGTTACCTCAGGACCATGTCCGCCAAAGGATTCAATGAACGAACGAACGAGACCCACCCCGTCTTCGAGCATTGGATACTCGCCATAGTGTTCGGCCAAAGGCACCTCTTGTCGAGCAACGAGATAAAACTCGTCCGCAAGATGAATCGGCTGACGTTGCAGAACATTTTTGAAACGTTCCTGCCACTTCTCCACAACTTCAATTACTGCTGACGCCTCAGCTGAGGTCTGCACCCTCATCCGTGACTCAGTGTTAAACCGAGACAGACCCAAAGGAACGATCGCAATTGATTCCAATTCTGGAAACTGCTCCAACAAACCACACAGAGTTGAATCAAGAATGTCACCGTCATTCACGCCTGGACACAGAACGATTTGGGCCCGGATATTGATGTCATTGTCCAACATCAATCGAACCCACCGAAGGCTGAATCCACCACGTTCGTTGCGCAACATGTCGGAACGAACATGCGGGTCTACTGCATGGATACTGACGTACAGAGGCGAAAGCTTCTCTTCGATCACTCTCTCAAGGTCAGCCTCTGTGAAGCGTGTCAAAGTTGTGAAGTTGCCGAAAAGAAAACTGAGCCTGTAATCATCGTCCTTCAAGTACAGACTCCGACGCATGCCTTTTGGCAATTGGTAGATAAAGCAAAACTCGCAATGGTTATCGCAGGTATGAATGCGGTCAAAGACTGCGCTATTGATGGTGACACCAAATGCTTCACCGGGGAGACGCTCCACCACAATGTCGAGAGTGTCACGACCTCTGGCAATCTGAAGATCAACAACATCAGAATCCACGAGACGGTGCCACTCGAGAATGTCCCGGGGCACCACCCCATTCACCAGAACGATCTGGTCACCCACTTGCACGCCAGCTTTTGATGCCGAAGAGGACTCAAGCACTGATGAAACCTCTGGAAGGGTGTCAATTGCAGCGCTCACTCGTCACAGGCTAGTGGCGTGCCTCATCGGTAGTCTGTGAAGGTCTTATGTCCGTTGAAAAGGTACTCCTGGCATCCCCGCGTGGATTCTGCGCCGGTGTTGAAATGGCCATCAAAGCATTGGCTTGGATGGTTCGCTCTTTTGATGAACCCGTGTACTGCTACCACGAAATCGTGCACAACAAGATCGTGGTCGACCGTTTCATAGATAAAGGTGTTGTCTTCGTCGACTCCATCAATGAGGTTCCACTCGGCTCCCCCATCATGTTGTCTGCGCACGGGTCCGCGCCAGAAGTGGTTGCAGCGGCTCGTGAACGTGGCAGTTATGTCGTCGATGCTGTGTGCCCTCTGGTCACCAAGGTTCACCACGAAGTGAAGACTCGTGCTGGCAAGGGCTTCCACATTGTGTACGTCGGCCATGAAGGTCACGAAGAAGCAGTCGGAACGATGGCTGTTGCACCAGATGCAATTACCCGCGTCGAATCCATTGAAGAAGTTGATGCTCTGCCCATCTTCGATCAACCAGTCGCAATGCTTGCGCAGACCACTCTGTCGCATCGCGAATGGAGTGAAGTCGCCGTACACGTGAAGAGCCGCTTCCCTGATGTATGGACACCTGGACGAAGCGATCTCTGCTTTGCAACAACGAATCGCCAAAGCGCACTAATGAGTATTGCGCCACGCGTTGATGCGTTCATCGTCATCGGTTCATCCAACAGTTCGAATACGCGTGCATTAGAGCGTCTTGCGCTGGAGGCCGGTTGCACCAAAGTGTTCCGAGTCAACTCCGCGGACGAACTGCCCAGTGACCTCAGTGGAATCATTGGCGTGACTGCAGGCGCATCAGCCCCTGAAGAACTTGTGGAAGGCGTGCTTGCTCGTCTGAATCCCACCCAAGGCGTGGAGGAAGTTCTTGTGACAGATGAAGACGAGTACTTTCCGCCACCACGCAATATCCGGGAACTGCAAAATGCCATTGACGTAGCAATTGCAGCGATGAGCGGCGCTTCCGTCCTCGGAACTCCAGGTCTTGACGATCGCTCACTTGCAGCAAGTGTCGTTCTTGAGGCACTCTCTCTTACATGATTTCCCCCACACTCGATTCGCTTCGCATCTTCCTTCACCTCATGGCAGTCGCTGTATGGGTGGGCGGACAAATTGTTTTGGCGGGCCTGGTGCCAACAATTCGCATCGCAGCACCTGAAGCTCTGCCCAAAGTTGCACAAGCATTCGCACGCGTTGCATGGCCAGCAATGATTGTCATTGTCTTCACAGGTGCTTGGGGGCTTGGCAGCGTTGATGCAGCTGATTCCGGTACTGAATACATGACGACATTTGCCGTAAAGATGCTGATGGTGTTTATTGCTGTTGCCGCAACCGTGATTCATTCCCAAGGAAACAGCAAAGCCGCGAAGGCAATCGGTGGAGCACTTGGTCTCCTCGGATCACTCCTCGCGGCTTATGCCGGAATTCTTCTCGCCCACGTGGGCTGAATGATTACAACTGATTAGTTGCGGGGCACATTGCTCCAGGCAACATCACGATCCACGCGAACATCGCCGGGAAGTCCAAGAATGCGCTCGCCGAGAATGTTCTTCATCACTTCAGTGGTTCCACCTTCGATGGAGTTTGCGCGTGAGCGAAGGAAAGCCTTTTGAATTCCTTCGAAGCTCATTGCAGTTTCCGGACGAACCATCTCGTATGAGCCGTAGAGCATTCCTTCAGCACCCAAGAGTCCAATGGTGAACTCGTAGATCGCCTTGTTGAGGTTTGCACTCTCCATCTTGCCGATGGACCCTTCAGGACCTGGCGCACCCATACGACGAGATGCGTTTGCACGAATGTTGGTCAAGCGATGCACCTCTGCACGGCTCCACAACTTCATGAGCTCTTCCAATGCAGCGGGATCACGCTGATCTTCGGGAAGCGCATTCCATGCCTTCACTGCATGCGAAATTGCACCTGAACCCTTTTGCGGAATTGCACCACCAATTGAGACGCGCTCATTCATCAATGTGGTGAGACTCACGCGCCAACCATCACCTGGGTTGCCGAGCATTTCAGCGGCAGGGATACGAGTGTCAGTGAAGTACACCTCGTTGAATTCTGCTTCGCCAGTCATCTGACGAAGCGGACGAACTTCAACTGTCGGAGCATGCATGTCAACGACGAAGGCAGTGAGGCCTGCATGCTTGACCGCATCAGGATCGGTACGAACAACAAGAAGGCCCCAACGTGACAGGTGAGCCAATGTGGTCCACACTTTCTGTCCATTACAGATCCATTCATCTCCGTCCTTCACGCCCTTTGCGGAAAGACCTGCAAAGTCAGATCCGGAACCTGGCTCAGAGAACAACTGGCACCAAACTTCTTCACCTGTAAAAAGGGGGCGAAGGTAACGCTTCTTCTGCGCTTCACTTCCCCACTCGACAACAGTTGGTCCACACATGCCATGACCAATCGGGTTACGCATCATGGGGTTTGGTGCACCTGCTGCGTAGATCAATTCATTGACGGTCTTTTGAAACTTCGGAGAAATACCGAGGCCGCCATGACCGACAGGAAAGTGGACCCACGCCAGCCCCTTATCGAACTGAGCACCGAGGAATTCAATGGCAGAGACTTTCCCTGGTGGAAACTCTTTCAGTAATTCCTGCGCAAGCTCGAGAACGCGTGCCTCATCAATAGTGGTTTCAACAACACTCATGATTCCCCCTGTGGTGAAGTGTTCCCCGATATTAGGACTGCCCCAGCGACCCATACGAACCGACTGCATTCGGAGGCAAATGTGACGACCGTCATTCACTAGTTTGGAGACATGTACCCAGGCGCATACGCAGACCAGTTCCCCGACCGTCCGGCGGTCATCCAGGCCGAGACCGGTGAAGTCACTACCTATAAGCAACTCCACGAAGGTGCAGTACGCCTTTCGAATGTTCTGCGTTCGGCAGGATTCCAGCCTGGAGACCACATCGCTATCTGCATGGAAAACCACCCTCGATACCTCGAAGTGATTTGGGGTTGTCATTACGCAGGTCTCGTCTACACCGCATGTTCCAGCCGTCTCACCAAAGCTGAACTCGTTTACATCATCAATGACTGTGCTGCGAAGGGTTTCATCACTTCGAAGTACAAAGCAGACCAGGCCCTCGAAGTGGCCGACGACATTCCTCACGCCACCTTGCGCCTCATGTTGAGCGGAACCGTCGACGGCTACGACTCGTACGAAGACACTGTTGCCAACGCATCTACTAAGCCACTTGAGAACATGATCGACGGAACTGACATGTTGTACTCCAGCGGCACCACAGGAATGCCCAAGGGCATTGCGCGAGCATTTCCTGCAACACCCATCGGAACTGCAGCAGGACTTGCAGCCGCCATCACAGAAGGCCTCTTCAAGTTCCGTGACGGAATGATCTACCTCTCCCCTGCGCCGCTGTATCACGCCGCTCCTCTGCGCTTTAACTTGTCGGTCATTGGCAAGGGCGGCACCACAGTTGTCATGGAGCATTTCGACGCCGAGGACTACATCAAGTACGTCGACAAATACAAGGCGACTCATACCCAACTTGTACCAACGATGTTCATTCGCATGTTGAAACTCGATCCATCGGTGCGCGCTAAGTACGACGTCTCTTCGCTTGAAGTCGCAATTCATGCCGCAGCACCATGCCCCGCAGAAACGAAGCGCGCCATGATCGAATGGTGGGGACCTGTCATTCATGAGTACTACGCAGGTACTGAAGGGAATGGCTTCGTGTACTGCAACAGCGAGATGTGGCTTGCACACCCAGGCTCTGTCGGAGTCGCAGTGCAAGGCGTCGTACGCATTTGTGACGAAAACGGCGAAGAAGTACCTCAAGGAGAATCGGGCACCGTCTATTTCGAAGGCACTGCCGCATTCGAATATCACAATGACCCAGAAAAGACGAAGTCATCGCGCGATCCAAAAGGTCGTGGCTGGTCAACACTTGGCGATGTTGGCTACCTCGATGAAGACAACTACTTGTATCTCACTGACCGCAAGGCGTTCATGATTATCTCCGGCGGAGTAAACATTTATCCGCAAGAGGCCGAGAACGTTCTCGTCAACCATGACAAGGTCGTCGACGTTGCAGTCTTTGGCATTCCGAACGATGATTTTGGCGAAGAAGTGAAAGGCGTAGTTCAGCCAAAGTTCATGCCGGCATCTGAAGAAGAAGCGAAGGCGCTGGAAAAAGAATTAATCGCGTATTGTCGCTCGCATTTGGCAGATGTCAAGTGTCCTCGAAGCATTGATTTCCGCGAAGAACTTCCACGCCATCCAACAGGCAAGCTCTACAAGCGCATTCTCAAGGATGAGTACTGGAAGGCAGCTGGTCGCTCCATCTGATGGCGCATCATCCGTATCTTGACCACGAAGGCCCTATTGCTTTCGCACATCGTGGCGGCACATCCGCTGCCCCGGAAAACTCACTACGTGCTTTTGCAGATGCCGTCAGTCTTGGCTATCAATATCTCGAGACAGATGTCCACGCGACTTCAGACGGCATTCTTGTGGCGTTTCATGACAACGACCTGGAACGCACGTGCGGCGAAAAACGAGAGATTGCTACCAGCACGTGGGAGTCGCTGAAGTCCGCTCGGATTGATGGAACTGACCCCATTCCCCTAATGGATGATCTCTTCGATGAATTCCCTAATGCCCGCTTCAATATTGACTGTAAAGCAGACACCGCTTTAGAACCACTCGTTCAGAAGTTGCGCGAACGCAACTGCCTTGATCGGGTATGCATCGGGAGTTTCAGTGACAAGCGTTTGCAAGGAATTCGTGAGGCGTTTGGGGCATCGGTCTGCACATCAATGGGCCCCAAAGAGGTGGCGAAGCTTGTCGCACGCAGTGCATCACACCTACCTCTGCCTGTTACCGAGCATGCACTAGTTGCCCAAGTGCCAGTATCTCAAGGCCCCATACCCGTTGTCACGAAGCAATTCATTCGCACCGCACACACGATGGGTCTCGAAGTCCATGTGTGGACAATTGATGATCCCGTTGAAATTGCTCGGCTACTTGACCTCGGTGTGGACGGCGTGATGAGTGATGACACCCGAGCATTACGCGATGTTTTTGCCGCACGCGGCCTTTGGTGACAAACAACCGCACGCACAACCTTTACAACTTGTTCACATTTCGAGTCCATGCCCGCAACGAGCGTGAAGTACCTTCGAGATATGCGCGTTGACACCAACTTTTTTTGCACAGTCCCCATGCCAGATGCAGGAGATTCCAGCATCAGTCCGACTCAACGTCGGTATGGCAATGACGCAGTCATCGAGTGCTACAAGAATCTTGTCGATTGGGCGAAAACAGCTGACAGTCTTGGCTACGACACCATGTGGCTCACCGAACACCACTTCCAGCACGAAGGGTACGAGGTTCTTCCCAACCTGATCATGTTCGGCCAACATCTTGCGATGCAGACCAAGAATCTGCGCCTTGGTCAAATGTTTAATGTCGTGCCCCAATGGCATCCGCTGCGACTCGCTGAAGACTTCGCTCTGGCTGACATCATCACAGGCGGACGAATGGAGTTTGGCGTTGGTCGCGGAACAGTTCCACGCGAGGCCTGGAGCCTGGGCACCGTCGTAGCCTCAGGTGATAACGCCATGTCTGCCGAGCATGACCTCATCAATCGTCAGACCTTTGAAGAGTCAATGGAAGTCATCAAACTTGCTTGGACTAATGAGCGTTTCAGCTATCGCGGCAAGAAGTTTGTATTCCCACCAGATGAGATTCCCGACCGTGGCAGTTATGTCGATGACCTCACGTTGATTCCACGACCCGAGCGTCCGATCGACATTTATCAGCCTGTGACATCACCAGAAACAATCGAGTACGTTCCACGTGCCGGCCATAAGGCTGTGTACTGGCTTCAGAACAGAGATAGCCAACTCGACAAGTGGAACCGCTACGCCGCGATTCGCGAAGACATCGGCAACCCCGTCGCAAGTGGCGAGGATCGCATGCTGGTCATGAATATTCATGTTGGCAAGACAAAGGAAGCAGCGATGCGTCGCGGAGCACCGGGGCATGACGAGTTCTGTCGTTTCCTCGCCCCCTACGGTCGATTCTCTAGCTATCGCAATGCAGATGGATCAAAAGTGCCATTCGACTTCTGCCCCACAGTGGAGGACTCCAATAGCCAAAAGATTATGGCCATTGGTTCAGTGGATGATGTTGTCGACACGCTGGGCTTCTGGAAAGAGCTTCTCGACCTAAAACATCTGTGCATCTTCTTTGACTTCCCCGGCATCAGTCGTGAAGAAATGAATGAACAAATGCAATTAGTTGCCGAAGAAGTGATGCCAAAACTTGGCGAGAAGATGGAACGTCGACCATTGCCAAACCTGCAACCACTCATCTAACGATGAACTTTCGTCTTGCATCAGTTCAGCACCCCACCGCAGGCGCCATTGATGTCGACATCGCAGACGGCTTGATCGCAGCCATATCCCCCACGGGAACAACCAGTTTTGACGGAACAACCCACGATCTTCCTGGACACATTGTTCTTCCAGGATTTGTTGAGCCTCATGCGCATTTGGACAAAGCATTCTTAGCTGACCGCATCGACAACCCCGATGGCGACTTACTCGGCGCCATCAGAGGCCTAGAGGCCGTTCGGGAGTCCATCACGTATGAAGACATTGTCGATCGAGCAGTTGCCGCGGCCCAATTGATGTCCCGCAATGGCGTCACCAGTCTACGTACTCACGCGGACACCACAGAGGGCGGAGGCCTCACTTCAGTTCTAGCCTTGCTAGAAGCAAAGCGAATCTGCGCACCATTTATTGATATTCAAGTTGCCATGCTGCTCGGCTGGCCAGTCACCGGCAATGAAGGCGCAAACAGTCGCGCCCTAGCGGTAGAGGCAATTGCCGCAGGAGTAGATGTCGTGGGCGGATGCCCCCACCTGGACCCGGATCCTCGACGTGCAGTTGAATACTTCCTCCAGCTCGCACTTGAGCACAACCTGCCTTTAGATCTTCATGCGGATGAGAACCTTCGTTCATCGTCACAAGACCTTAATTACCTTGCTGAACTGATGATTGTGGACACCATCGTCCATCCAGTTTCGGCCAGTCACTGTGTTTCGCTTTCGATCCAAGATGATGCAACCGTCTTGAACACTGCAACCAAAGTTGCCCAAGCCGGCATCAACGTGACCGCCCTCCCCCATACAAATTTGTTTCTCCAAGGCCGCGAAAACACAACGGCGGTTCCTCGAGCCATTACGCCAGTCAATGTGTTGCGTCGCGCCGGGGTCAACGTTGCCGCAGGGGCCGACAATGTTCAGGATCCGTTTAACCCCATGGGACGAGCCGACCCTCTTGAAACCGCATCTCTCATGGTGATGGCCTCACATCAACTTCCATACGAAGCAATACAGATGATTACGTCAAATGCTTCAAAAGTTGTCCACAATGCTGCTTCATCAGTGGAGGTAGGTCAGCGTGCAAATCTCGTCGCCGTACCAGCGACTAATGTTCGAGAAGCAATCGCGATGGGGCCCCCCGACAGATTTGTCGTATATGGCGGCGTCGTGATCTCAAATCAAAAACGAAACATAAAGTAAACACTTTGGTGACTCAGGTGTTCCTTTCATCGCTTATGGTGACTGGCATGCGGAGTCCAACGGTGTTCGATATGCAGACAGGCACGAACATGACTGAATCAAGCTCTCCGGCACTACTGGACTTCGACAACGTTTCGATGACATTCCCCGATGGAACACGAGCACTGGAAGATATTTCATTTTCTGTGCGCGCCGGAGAATTCGTCACTGTTGTTGGACCTTCCGGATGTGGTAAATCAACCTTGCTGCGCATCGCTTCGAATCTCGAATCAAACACCGGAGGAACATGCTCCGTCGATAGAGACAGCATCGGATACGTCTTCCAAGACCCGACTTTGATGGCATGGCGCAATGTACAGCGCAATGTCGAACTGATCGCCGAACTTCACAATGTCTCCAAGTCAGAGCGACAGATTCGAGCCGCAGAAGCAATTGAAGTCGTCGGCTTAAAAGGATTCGAGGATAAATACCCTCGCCAGCTTTCCGGAGGCATGAGGATGCGTGCGTCCCTCGCACGTTCCCTCGTCATGAAACCAAAAGTCTTCCTCTTCGACGAACCATTTGGTGCCCTCGACGAGATCACTCGTGAGCGCCTCAATGATGAAGTGCTTCATCTGTTCCAGTCGGAGGGTTTTGCTGGACTTTTCATTACTCACTCCATCTCTGAAGCGGTGTACATGTCCACCAAAGTCCTCGTGATGTCGGCAAGGCCCGGCCGCATCGTTGCATCTTTCGATGTTCCATTTGGAATTAACAGGACTCATGATCTTCGTTACGAACCGGAGTTTGCTGAACTCTGCGGGGAAATTTCTCACGCCTTGAGAGGAGCACACCAATGAGCTCCGTCGACACAACGTCTGCATCAATCGATGAAATCATTCCGGAAACCAAAGATGGCTTCAAGATTTCTGACTACATCGGACCAGTTATCACCTTCGCTTTGTTTATTGGCGTTTGGTATCTGATTTCCAGCGTGGTTTTGCCTCCACAAAAGAGATTCTTATTGCCCACCCCACACAAGGTGATTGAAGACGGATTTTTAGTGTGGCGCACTGGAGAGCGCCGCGGACTCCAACCCATTCTGTTATCTCTATGGGACTCCGCAAAGATCGCCCTCATGGGGCTAGCCATCACCATTGTTATAGGAACAGCGCTAGCAGTCATCATGAGTTCACGTCGGTGGCTCGAGCGTGCAACCTGGCCGTTCTTGGTAGCAGTGCAAAGTGCTCCCATCCTTGCGCTCACACCACTCATTCGTGCTCTTATTGATGGAACGCAAACACAACGACTTCTAGTGGTTGTTCTCATTTCCATCTTCCCCATCGTGAGCAACACACTCTTTGGCTTGTTGTCGGCAGAAAAGAGCCAACACGAGCTCTTCACATTGCAAGGTGCATCTCGTTGGGTGCGCCTGACCAAGTTGCAATTCCCGGCTGCGTTGCCAAACATTTTTGTTGGATTCAGAATTTCAGCTGGGCTTGCCGTCATCGGTGCAGTTGTCGGAGATTTTTACTTCCGTCAGGGTGGCGTGGTAGGAATCGGCGCTCAAATTGATGTCTATCGCTCACGCTTATGGGGTGCAGAACTCATCACTGCAATCCTCCTTGCGAGCGCACTTGGTCTGGTTGTGTTCCTCTTTTTCGGATGGCTGTCGCGCGTAGCCATCGGAAAGTGGCACATCACCAACAGGGGTCACTGACCCATCCCTCAGAACCACCACCACCAATCAGGAGATCCACCACTCATGAAAATTCGTCCACTTATCGGAGTAGCTATCGCAGCATCACTCGCTCTTGCAGCGTGTGGTGGAAGCGACAGCGCATCCGACACCACATCAGCACCAGCAGCAACGGGTGTTGACCTCGCAGCAGCAGGCTGTCCAGCCACAGTTTCCCTTCAGACAGACTGGAACCCAGAAGCAGAACACGGCAACTTGTACCAACTCATTGGTCCGGGCTACACCGTTGACACAGAGAAGCTTCGCGTCACAGGCGACTTGATGGCTGGTGGCGAGTCCACAGGCGTCAAGGTCGAAATTCGTGCGGGCGGACCAGCAATTGGATATGGACAGGTCACAGCAGAGCTGTACAAGGACCCAACCATTCTCTTGGGCTTCACCAGCACGGACGAACAAGTCAGCCATTCGGTTGATTTCCCTACAGTTGCAGTTGTTGCACCCTTCAACATCAATCCACAGATCATTATGTGGGATCCAAACACGTATCCAGAAGCCAAGACCATCGCCGACCTCAAAGAGCCAGGCGTGAAGGTTCGCTATTTCCAGGGTGCCGCATACATGGACTATCTCATCCAAACCGGCATTCTTGACAAAGCTCAGACCGATGACACATACGACGGAACACCAGCATCTTTCATTGCATCTGGTGGCAAGGATGCGCAACAAGGATTCGGCACTGCCGAGCCATACGCATACAAGAATGTGTTTAAGGAATGGGCCAAAGATGTTGCGTACCAGTACGTACACGACGCTGGCTGGACTGCATATGCACAGTCTCTGGGCGGCACCCCTGCAAACATCGAGAAGTACGACACATGCCTCAAAGCACTCGTTCCAGTGATTCAGCAGGCAGCTCTTGACTACGTCGCAGCACCGGATACCGCTAACGCAATCATCCTCGATGCAGTGAGCCAATTCAACAATGGTTGGACCTATGACGCTGGCCAGGCTTCAGCAGCAGTTGCACAGATGCAAGCTGACAAGTTGGTTGCTAATAGCCCCGATGGAACACTTGGTTCATTCGATCTTGATCGCATCACCAAGTTCATCGAGACAGCAACACCTGTGTACACAGCAACTGGCGCAGAAGTGAAGGAAGGCCTCGCTGCAGAGGACCTCGTCACTAACGACTACATCAACCCAGCAATCAAGCTCGGCTAAGACAACAAAGAAAAAGGGAGGGACCCTCAGGTCCCTCCCTTTTTTCGTATTCACGGTGCAGCTAAAGCGCTCTCAACGAGAACCCCTGATTGACCCGAGAACTAACGGCCGTAATCGAAGGTACTGATCTCGCGGAGAGCTCCACAAAGAGAATCGACAGCACTGCCGAACATCTGTGCACCAATCGCCGCATCAGCTCCCGTCGGGTCTCCAATGTGACCTTCTGGGAAGAAGTCATTTGATAGCCATCCAAATGCAACTCGACCACCGAAGCGAACCTGCTCGTTCTCTGCCAATTTCTCTGGGACTCGCCGAACAGCAAGGTCCATGTCGACAAGATCGGGACGCAAGTGCAACATCACTGAAGTCTCATCCATTCCGCCGTGAACACCCATACCGAGTTCCGAAGCAGCTGATGAACCACCTTGGTCGGCCGGCATATGTGGATGTGCGAGAAATGTCTGCAAACCGTATTTCAAGCGAATCTCACGATTCATCATTGCGGTGAGTGCACTATTCCCTCCATGACCATTGATGAATAGGAGCTTGCGCGCCGGGGTCGAGGCCACACTGCGAGCGATGTCATCCAACACTGACATCAACGTTGTTGCGGACAACCAGAACGTTCCCGCAGACCAGGCATGTTCATTCGATTTCGTAAATGGCAACGTGGGGAGAAGCCATGCATTTGTCTCCTCGCCAGCCTTCTCCACTGCAGCGCGCGATACAGCATCAGCGACTACGAAGTCCGTATTCAGCGGCAGATGCGGTCCATGCTGTTCGATGGCCCCCAACGGCAAAACAATGATGGAATCTTTTGTTAACGACGTGGGAATTTGCGGTGCACGAAGGTCTGCAAGATTGCGTGAAGAAGACATGTCTTCAACCTATCTCAGTGAGAGAATGAACCTATGACGAAGCGATTAACAACAGATTTCGATGCAGTAGTCATTGGCGCTGGACACAACGGGCTCATTACCGCTGCATATCTCGCACGTCATGGTCTCAGCACTCTTCTTATTGAAGCAAGAGATGGAGTGGGCGGAACTGCCGCATCGGACTCCTTTGCTGGTTCAACCGTCAATATCTGCAACTGCGATCACCTCACAATTCGCACAACTCCAGTGATGGATGAACTCAATCTTGCGGCGCACGGACTCTCCTACATCAATATTGAGCCACCACAGATCAATCTCGATTGGAACACTGGAATGCCATGGGAGATATGGCATGACGTTGACCGCACTGTTGAGTCACTGGCGGCATCTCATCCAGATTCTGTCGACGGTTATCGCAAATTCGCACGAACTGCTATCCCAGTAGCCAAACTGATATTGGACGCAGCATCGCATCCGCCCACTCGTGGTTCCCTCATTGCATCAGTTGCCAAAAAGGGCGGCCGAGGTGTTGCCACCATGTTGAAGATGAGTCGAATGTCTGCGGCAGATGTTATGCGCCAGTTCTTCGACAACGAAGCAATTATCGGACCAGCAATGGTGGAAGGGCCTGTCGTGTGGGGCCTCTCTCCGGAGACACCAGGAACCGGTTTAGGAGCGATTGCGTTTGCGCTTCGACACGTTGCAAAAGTAGGACGACCACAAGGCGGTAGTGGCGCACTACCCGAGGCAATTAAACAATCGTTTTTGCACTCTGGCGGCCTGCTTCGAACAAACACCAGAGTGACCGGCATTGTGTGCGAGGGCTCTCGGGTCAGCGCAGTGCAAACCAGCGATGGTGCAACGGTGACAGCTCGCATTGTCGTTTCAGCATGTGATCCACACCGCACATTCGTCTCGTGGCTCAAGAACCCACCTGCTCGTGCATCGTCACTCGTTGACCGTTGGAAGAATTCCACAGCGGGCGAAGGGTATGAGTCAAAGATCGATGCCATCACCTCTGAGCCACCAACGCTTGCTGGCGTTTCTCCGGAGAATCACGCCACACCTTTTGCGTCCACGATGGTGGTAAGTCCTTCACTTGCGGAATTGCATCGAGGTGCACAACTCATGCGCGAAGGTCGAACGATGCCACGCATGGCACTCTTAGCCAATGTCCCATCGGTCGCCGACGGCACTATCTCCCCTATTGGTCAACACGTGCTCAGTTTGGAAGCGCTATACACGCCATATTCCTTCACTGAAGGATGGGAATCTCGTGATGAACCTGAACGCTGGTTGAAGCAGTTTGCAACCATTGCACAGCCTGGATTCATGGAGTCGATCATCGATTGGCGCGTGATGACACCTGCCGATTACGAAAGCAAGTTCCACTTGCCCAAGGGACATGCAACAAGTTTTGCTGGCGGACCACTTGCCGCTTTCATTGGCTCAACTCCTGAGCTCACGAGATATCACACACCAATCAAAGGCTTGTACCTCACGGGAGCAGCAACATTCCCAGGTGCTGGAGTATGGGGTGCGAGCGGGCGAAACGCCGCACTCACGATCATTAAAGAGATGGCCTAATCAGGCGTCTTTCACGATTCCTTCGCGCTTAACGACAGGATCCTTATCACTCCATGGGAAGTTGATCCACTGATCTGTCTTCTTCCACACGTAATCACACTGCACAACTGAGTGGGACTTTTCGTAAAGCACTGCTGAGCGCACTTCCTTCACGCGACCACGGAAGAAATCTTCAACAATCTTCAAGGTGTGGCCGGTGTCTGCAACGTCATCAACAATCAGAACGCGGGCAAATCGAAGTTCCACAAGGTCGGGAACTGGCGGAAGAATCATTGGAACCGGAAGACGTTCATCAACACCGGTGTAGAACTCCACGTTCATTGTGTAGAGGTTCTTGACAGCAAGCGCATAGCCAAGTGCTCCGGCCGCAAGAAGACCACCACGAGCAATCGCGAGGATGATGTCAGGTTCATAGCCTGATTCCGCAACGCTCGTTGCGAGTTCACGACTCGCACCTCCGAAGATGTCCCATGTCATGATTTCGCGTTCGCTCACGTCTTCAAACTAGTCGGCGGCGCACCCTCGCTCCGATTCCGTGGAGATTTGAACGAAATGTCAAAGGGATGAATTACCCCCGATAATCAGGGGCTCGCCTCTCAGACTTCGCACGGCGTGCCTCGCGGGCATCGTCCGAAAAGCTCGCCATTATTTGTTGACGATTCTCAAGGTCAATTGCGGCCTGCAGGCCTGGAATTTCCAATGCGGTCCACATGCCCTCTTTCGTCAACGCGACACCAAGAGGAGTATTCAATTTGATCTCCTCCGCCTTTGCGAACGCAGCATCCATCAGAGCCTCATCGGGGACGGCGTCAACAACAAGCCCGATACGAAGCGCTTCTTCGGCATCAAACAGACGACCCGTCAACATCAGCTCTTGGGCTCGTGCTGCACCCACGAGACGCGGCAAAAGCCAACTCGTCCCAATGTCGCATGCTGAGAGCCCAATACGAATGAATGCCGCATTGAACTTGGCTGATTGGGCCGCGATACGGATATCCGAGCCCAGAACAAGAGCAAAGCCACCTCCTGAGGCCGGACCGTTCACTGCCGCGATCACTGGCTGAGGAATCGAACGAAGTCGCGGAATCAACGAGGCAATGTGCTTCTGAATGGCGAAGCCTTTTTCAACTGCCCCATTCCAGCCATAACCCGGCGCATCGCCATAGCCCCCAAGGTCAAGACCCGCGCAGAAACCTCGTCCCGCACCTGTCAGGATCACCACTCGCGCATCCCGGCTTCGCCCCACTACAGAAATGGCTTCATGTAGTTGCTCCACCATCTCTGACGTCATTGCATTCAATTTGTCCGGTCGATTCATCGTGATCTGAGCGATGCCGTCACGTGGATAGGAAATCTCGATTTCAGCCATACCCCATCGTGCCACAGAGCCCGAAACGTCCTGTCAGGAGGCGTAATCTGTTTTCTGCCCTTGGGTACCTATGAATACTTTGAAGAACGCACTCCGCCCCATCTCCCTGCCACCAGCGACCGAGCCGTGGGGCCGTGCTCTCCGGCGAGGCGCCATCGCGTACATCCTGTCGCGTCTTGTCGTCATCATGGGGGCGTCGGTGGCAGTTGCTGCAGATGCCGTCACAGCCCGCGTTAATGAACAAGAGCCCAAAGGCGGCCTTACTGCCCTTGTGCAGGTGTTCGACAGCTGGGATGGACATTGGTACCTCGACGTTGTGCGTGAGGGTTATCCGCATCACATCATGCCCAACGTGACCTACTTCGTTTCAGATGCTCGAGCAGCGTTCTTTCCGATGTATCCACGGCTGGTTCATTACATTGACAACATTGTCCCTGGTGGGCCAGTCACCGTTGCATTACTCATCAACCTGATCCTCGGCGCTTGCTTCATCTATCTCATTGGCCGTATTGCTCGTGAGTTGTTTGACGTGAAGACCGCTGAGAAGGCGATGATTATCGCAGCGCTCTTCCCCGGCAGTTTTGTGCTCAGCATGGCATACTCAGAGGCATTGATGCTGTGCGTGTCTTGCCTGTGCTTCATCGCGCTCAGCAAGAAGGCATGGCTATGGGCCGGAATCCTCGCAGCAGTCGGCACCGCATGTCGCCCCAATGGAATTGCATTGGTTCTTGCATGTGCAGTTGCCGCTTTACTCGCAATCAAGGAAGACCGCGACTGGAAGGCATTAATTGCACCAGCACTATCGCCTCTCGGCTTTATCGGCTTCATGGCATTCCTCATGCATCACACCGATGAGAACTTTGCATGGTTCCGAGTGCAAACAGAGGCATGGAAAGAAGGAACTAGCTTCGGCGCAACTGCAGTGTCACGCACTTTCGACTTCTTCCTCAACCCCACCAGTTCACCCACAACAGTTCTCACAGCAGCGTCAATGGCCGCAATGATCTTGGCGCTCTGGTGCTTAAGGAAATACAGAATCCCTGCGATGTACATCGCCTATACGGCCGGAGTGCTCATCCTCATGTTGCTGCCCGCCACGGTGACTGCTCGACCACGTTTCCTCTTCACAGCGTTCCCCCTCATCTTCCCCGTCGCACGTCAACTACGCGACGATGAAGACAAATGGTGGCCACTGACCTTGATTCTGTTTGCAACCGGACTAGTGACCGTGATGGGGATGTACGGCGTTCGCGCCGCCATCCCATAAACATCAAATTGGCAAACGACGCCAAATAGCGATGGGCAAGTTCTTCAAGATGAGGAACATCCAATGCAGTGGCGCTGGTGCCCATACAACCTTCTTGTCGGTTGCAATTCCCTTTTCGACAATCTGAGCAACAGCTTCTGGATTTGTAGACAGTGGCGCCTTCTTCATGCCGGTTGTCATCTTTGTCGTGACAAAACCAGGGCGAACAACAAGCACCGATGCACCAGAACCATCAAGTTCGTGATCAAGTGCAAGCGCAAATCCGTCAAGGCCCGCCTTTGTGGCTCCGTACACCGGATTTCCACGACGAACACGCTCACCAGCTACGGAGGACAGAACAACGATCTTGCCGTAGCCCTGTCCACGCATACGTGATGCAAGCGCATACAACAGCACCATCTCACCGGTGAAATTGACATTCACCATCTCAACAAGATCTGCAGGATTGGTGTAGTAATCGGCGCCTTCGTTCAGCAAACCCTGCGCGACGATTGCGATATCGATATCACCAATGGAGTCAGCAACTTCGGCCACCACATGTTCCATCGAAGCTGCATCACTTGCCTCGTATCGAACATGGTGCACATCAAGCTCAGGATGAGCGCCCACTAATTCCTGGCTGACGCGATTTGCGGCATCGATGTCTCGGCTGACTAGGACAAGTCGAGAGACGCCGGGTTTCACCACTCGACGAAGAATTACCTGACCTATCTCACTAGTACCACCGAACAAGACAATGTTCTGCGCTACTCCAACACCATTTTTCATGAGTTTCTCCTTGGGTCAACCAAACCGAGACGACGAGCTAAATCGCTACGCCACAGACCCGCAGGGTCCATCGCGTCGCGCGTCGACATCCATTCTTCAAATCGCGGATATCCGCGTCGAACTGCACTGGGCGCCACATGCGAATCTTTCGCCAGATAATGGCGACCTCCTGCATCAAGCACCATCGAATCCACTGAGGCCAAAAGCTCTGCAAGTCCCTTGGTTCCAGCAGCCATATCCAAGGTGAGCGTCCAACCTTCCGTAGGGAAAGACAATGGCGCCAAGTTTTGCGGGCCCATTCTCTTCAATACAGCAAGGAACGATGCAACACCTGCCGACGAGAAAGTTTCAATCACCTTCCGCAGAACATCCGTGCGATCAAGTGGAACAATGAATTGATATTGAATGAATCCCTGCGGTCCGTACAAACGATTCCATTTGTTCACTCCATCGAGCGGATGGAAGAAAGCTGGAATTGACTCCATGCCGACATGGCGCTTGGATGGCGCCTTGCGGTACCACGCTTCATTAAAGGCCTTGATGGAAAGTTTGTTCAATAGCCCATTGGGCACCCAGCCTGGTGCAGAAACGCGAAGTCGCGGGTCGTAATGCAATGGATCACTGTTATCCACCTCTGCGGCCGACGCATGGTCACCTCGTGTCAGAACGCCGCGACCCATCGATGAGCCAGTTGCCAAGAGATCAACCCAGCACACCGAATAGCGATACGAATCATCTTCACCATCACCAGACATCGCATCACAGACTGCATCAAAGTTGGCGAGACGCTCGGTTTCTACCCGCACCTGAGAACTCTCAATCCGAAGCATCTGCAACGACGCACGAATCACGATTCCGGTGAGACCCATACCACCCACCGTTGCCCAGAACCAGGCAGGATTCGTCTCAGGACTGAGCTCAACAATCTCCCCCGACGACAACATCACTGTCATTGAAAGAACATGCTGTCCAAAGCTTCCATCAAAGTGATGGTTCTTTCCGTGGACGTCTGACGCGATGGCACCACCAATGGTGACAAAACGAGTACCCGGCGTGACAGGAACAAACCATCCTCGAGGAACGCACATGCGAAGAATCGAGTCAAGGCTGACGCTAGAGGCAACGTCCAAAATGCCAGAGATGGGATCAAGGACCGCGTCGATTCCCATTGGGTCGTGCTCGCTGGTGATCTCTACAACGGTTCCACCGGCGTTCTGCGCTGCCGCACCGTATGAACGACCCAGACCCCTCGCAATGGCGCCACGCTTGCCTACCGAAGCAAGCGTGGAACGCATGATGTTTTCATCGGTGGTGTTGATTACGTCTGCGACAGTCCAGGCTGTGCGACCCCAACCAGACAGGCGTTGCATCGTCATTGAAGAATTCTAGACCGTGACGTGCACCCAAAACAGGCGCAACACACAGTCATTAAGCGATGTAAACGGCTAATCCGTAGATGAGAACCCACACAAGACCGTAGAACTGCAACGACCTATCCCGAAGAAACACTTCTTCAGGCGCTCCGCCTCCACCATTCTCAAGAACCATGAGATAACGCAACAGAGCAAGCACCATCGGGATGATGGAGAGACTGTGGAAAGGAAAAGCTTCACCAGAATTTGTTGAGTTCTCAAATGCCCACATGCAATAGGTGACGACAGTTGCAGTGCAAGAGACAACAAGCACTTGACGAAGGTATTGAACGGTGTAGGACTTTAATGAGGCTCGCGTTGCACCCGCGTTCTCGCCCATCTCCACAAGTTCTGCGAAACGCTTACCCGTCACAATAAAGAACGACCCGAAAGTGGTGCACAACACAAACCAGTTCGACATTGGTGTTTGTGTTCCTGCAGCTCCGGCCATCGCGCGTAAAACAAATCCCGAAGCAACGATTGCCAAATCAAGGAGCGCAACATGCTTCAAACGCGTGCTGTACGCAATAGTGAGAACGGCATATAAGGCAACAACACCACCGGCCTGCAACCGAACGGCGCCCGCTAATGCTGGACCGCCCAATAACAGAATTGTTCCAATGATGCGGGCAAGCGGCAACGGGATTGCCCCACTCGCGATCGGACGGAACTTCTTCTTTGGATGAAGTCGATCCTGCGCAACATCTTGAATGTCATTCCAGTAGTAGGTGCCACTGGCGACAAGGCAGAACGCGGCAAACATCAACAATGTTTTCCAGAGAGGCTCCCATTGGTTGAGAACACCAAGTGCACCTGGTGCAGCAAACACAAGAACATTCTTCGTCCATTGATTAGGACGGGCTTCTTTGATAATTGCTTTCATCATGCGGGCACCCGAGTCAATTCAATTGATTTCACCAATACACCGTTCTCTACTGCTGCAAGCATTTGATGGTCTCCCGACGAATCTCCATAGGCATACCTCACCGAGCTGAACGGAACATTCGCTGATTCGCACCATTGCTGTAGACGCGCCACCTTTTCACCGCCGCGACAATTACCGCCAAGGATTTGACCTGTATACGAAACACCATCATCTTCCAGATTTGTGCAGAGAACTGCATCAACTTCAAGAAGATCACCAAGAACATCCAAATACGGCTGCAGAGATGCTGAAACAAGGACGACTAAATGTCCTTGCTCTTGATGCCAGCGCAAACGAGCAGCGACATCAGGACGCATCCATCCGTTGGCAACTTCAGCAGCAAAGATTGCAGCAGTCTCGGCAACGTCTTCCACATTTCGGCCGGCAAAAGCTACAGAAACAAAGAATGCCTTCAGACCATCACGATCGCGAGAGAACAACATCTTTGCCACAGCAACTGGCCGCCGAAAGACGGCACTTGCAAGTGACAGAGAGCCCGCAACCCGACGCGTAAAGGGAACAACACAGTCACGCACGGTGAGCGTATTGTCCACATCAAAAGCGGCGACGATGACTTCCATATTGCGAGGCTAGTGCTGAGCCGTTGAAGCGCCGAGGATTGGTGCCATATCCGAGAAGAATGAAGGCCAGCTTTTGGACACCACTTCAGAGTCCTGAATCGCTACACCATCAATAGCGAGAGCAAGGAGGGAGAATGCCATCGCTAAACGGTGGTCGTGATAGGTCGCAAGCTCACCCAAACTGAAGTCTTCCAACGGCTGGATGAATAGACCGTCCTCTTCAACTTCAATAACGGCTCCAACTTTGCGAAGTTCATGCGCAAGGTCACCTAAGCGATCGCTCTCCTTACGACGGATGAACCCCACCCCCGTAATGCGGCTGGGAGTTGAAGCGAAAAGCATTGCAACTGCCACTGCGGGCACAAGGTCCGAACAATCAGCCATATTGATGTCAATACCGCGCAACAAAGTTGATGAACGACTGACAATGACATCAGAACTCTCTTGCTGAACAATGCATCCCATCGATGTGAGAATGTTCAGAATCTGACTATCTCCTTGCATAGCGGCGAGACCAAGCTGCGGAATACGCACCGAGCCTTCCTTTATCGCAAGAGCACACAGTGGAAATGCAGCGGATGAAAAATCTGGCTCCACGACGTAATCGCAAGGGACATACCCACCAGGCGATATTGCAATCGTCGATTCATTCACTACAACTTGAGCACCAAACGCATGCATGACCGCTGCAGTCATCTCAACATAGGAACGAGAAACAAGTTCTCCAGAAATCTTGATGACCAAACCGTCACCCAACATCGGAGCAATCAACATGAGTGCTGAAATGAATTGACTCGATACATCACCACGGATGTCGACTTGTCCACCCACCATTGATCCCGCAGATACCGACACAGGAAGATGCCCCAACTCCCCTAGTGGAATCAATTCCGCTCCTAGCGAAATGAGTGCCTCATGAAGGTCTGCCATAGGGCGACCACGCAACGGTTCCCCACCATCA
Source organism: Actinomycetota bacterium (assembly GCA_041175365.1). Classification (GTDB taxonomy): domain Bacteria; phylum Actinomycetota; class Acidimicrobiia; order Acidimicrobiales; family Ilumatobacteraceae; genus UBA2093. The sequence goes on from JBEDFA010000038.1 coordinate 37,086, forward strand.
ACGATGCATGTGCCGTCACCGAGCGCCGCAACGGCAGTGAGAAAACGCGATGAGGTTCCGGCAAGTTGCGCATCGATGATGCCCGGCAATTTCACGGTCCTCGAACCAACGATGACTGCGACATCTCCATCAGAACGAAAACGATGAATCTGTTCTAAAACGTCAATGATCACAGAAGTGTCATCACCATCAGGAAGTCCACTAATTCGAGACTCCCCTTCCGCAAGAAGAGCACAGATCAATGCACGATTCGCCACGCTCTTCGAACCAGGCACACGCACTGTTGCGCTCAATGCCCCCTGTGGAGTCGAGAACGTTCTGACGCTCATGTCAGAGGCTGCACCGCTGGTCGGAAACCGCGTGCCAGCAATCCGCCACGGAAGATGTCGGCATGTTCAGCGCGGATAACTGTGACCATGACACCACGGTCACCTTCTGCAGAGTGCACAACCTCGAAGTCATAAATATTGACCGCAAGTTCTCCCGACAAAGTGAAGACATCCGCTGCACCACCCGGGCGGTCCGGAATCGGAATACGAACTTCAACGAGATCTTCCACAGAACCCGCACCAACGGGGAGATTCATGCGGGCACGACGCGCTTGATCAAGCGAGGAGAAAAGTGCATCGCGATTTCCTGAAGCAACGATGTCTCTCATCTCGGTCAATCCGCCGATGAGAGAATCAAGACCACGAACAATCGCATCTCGGTTTTGCTCGCAGATATCAAGCCAAATACCTGGGCGTCCGGATGCGATACGAGTCATGTCACGGAATCCACCAGCCGCAAGACGAAGCAATGCCAAGTGCTCCTCGGAACGATCGTCCGCGAGTCGCATCAAAGTTGCTGCAGTGAGATGCGGAACATGGCTCACAATCGCGACGAGGTCATCGTGATGTTGTGGATCAAGCGCAACTACTTCTGCACCTAGCTTTGTGATGAGACCTGCAAGAACAGAAAATGATGAATCAGAAGACGAGGCTGATGGCGTGAGTACCCAGACAGCGCCTTCAAACATTGCAGCATCTGCACCGTCAAGTCCATCCAATTCAGAGCCAGCCATCGGATGACCGGCCACGAAACGCGGATCAACTGTGGACGCCGCAACATGTGCTTTCACCGAGCCCACATCTGTCACGACTCCGGTGGTTTCTTTTAGAGCGATGGCAACTTGCTGCGCAACGGTATTTACCGGTGTTGCAACAAATGTGACTTCTACATCTGCGAAGAGACCAGCGTGCTGAATAATCCCCCGCTCAAGAGCTACTGCAATTTTCGAAGTGTCGGCATCTTGGCCACCTACTTCATAGCCAATACGTTGCAGTGCAAGCGCCAATGAGCCACCAATGAGCCCGAGACCGAGCACATTGGCTCGAGACGTTGACAAAGGTGATGAAGTACTCACAACTAAATGGTATCCACGTCGATGTCTTCGACTGCCCCAGATAATGCACGCACCTCATCGAGCGTCAGTTCACGCCATTCACCAGGAGCCAATCTCGTGTCTCGCAAAGGACCAATTCGCGTTCGAACCAAACGGATAACCGGGTAGCCCACTGCTTCGCACATTCGACGAACCTGACGATTGCGACCTTCGTGAATGACGATGCGTAATACTCCAGGTTCTGGCTGCCCTACTTGTGCAGGTGCAGTCCAACCATCTTCCAGTTCCACACCATCGCGCAATTCACGGAGGGCACCATTTGACACTCCGCGTGGTCCACAGTCGACCTCAGCGATGTACTCCTTCTCCACACCACGACTTGGATGCGTGAGGTGTTGCGTGAGCTGTCCGTCATTCGTGAGGATCAACAGACCCGTTGTTTCCATGTCAAGGCGCCCCACTGAAAAAACACGAGGCTCTTCCGGAACCATTTCCAACACTGTGGGTCGGCCATGCGTGTCCGCAGAAGTGGTGACCACACCTTCTGGCTTATTCATGAGGTAATACACAAGACCCGGCACTACACCGACTGGATGGCCATCGACACACACTTCATCTCTTGATACATCGACACGACGACCAAGGATGGCAATCTCGCCATTGACAGTGACACGACGATCTGCGATCAGGTCTTCACAAATTCGACGAGATCCGAAGCCAACACGAGCAAGAACTTTTTGCAAGCGCTCACCTTCTGCTTCAGCATCCTTTGCGTTCTGAATCAGTGTTTCCCACAATGGAGGTTCTGGAACCGCGCCTCCCGGCGGGGTGTTGCGCGGCACTTACTCTGCCTCAGAACTTTCGACTACTTCGGCATTCTCTACTGTCGCCGATTCAGACACTTCTTCAGTGTCGGCAACAACAACGGGCTCTGCTTCGATGCGCAATGTCTTTTCCAGTGCTTCCACCAAAGACGCGTCGGGAACGAACGTGGCAATGGGTGGCATGTCTGCCAAGGACGCAAGACCCAGTTTTTCAAGGAACAATTGTGTTGTTCCCCACATCACTGCTTGACCAGGTCCGTTATCGCGAGCAACTGGCGCGATGTAACCACGGCCATGCAATGTGCGCATTACTGCATCAGGATCGACACCACGAATAGATGCAATCTGCAAACGAGAGATGGGCTGCTTGTAGGCAATGATCGCGAGAGTCTCGAGCGCAGCGCCCGACAAGCGTGCACGTTGGCCGTCAAGAATGAAACGCTCAACGTATGGAGCAAGGTCTGGATGTGTTTGAAAACGCCATCCACCAGCAACCTTCGCTACTTGAAAACCATGTCCGGCAGATTCATACGATTCTGCGAGGCGAACGCAGACTTCCTCAACTGTTGCACTGGGCAATTCGACGAGTTGCGCGATGAGGTCCGTCGGCACTGGTTCGTGCGCAACCATCAGGATTGCCTCAACTGCGCGAACGGCCTCTGTCGTTACTTCAACTTCCATAATGCTTAGCCCTCGTACAAATCAATCTCAAGCGGACCAGAGTCACCTGGTCCGATACCTGTCCACTCAACAACGATGTCACCAAAACGATCAATCTGATCAATTTCGATATAGCCCTGCTTGTACATCTCCAACAATGCAAGGAAACGCACGACAACCTCGAGACGCTCAACAAGACCAGTCGTCAACGACCGGAATGATGTGCGCGCCATACGTGGCAACTCATCCATCAGTTCTTCCACTGCTTCAGCAACAGTGAAACGGATGGGCGACACATGGAAGAGATTCACTTCGTCGCGAGGGCGCGGCGTGATGGCGCGAATGAATCCCATCTGCAACTTCTCAATCGTCATGCCTTCAAGCAAGTCGGGAGTGACATCTGAGAAGCGTTCGTCAACCCCTACGACTCGCGCATACACACGATCTGCATCATCAACAAAGACAGCAAGAACTTTGGCCACGTCCTTAAAGGTCTTGGCTTCAAGGAGACGCGCAAGCAGAAGATCCCGCTCTTCCCATAGGGCCAACTCTTCATCGAGGTCAACCGTTTCCTTGCCGGGCAACAAACGTCGGGTCTTCAGCTCAATCAACGTCGCGGCAATGAGAAGGAACTCTGTAGCGATTTCGAGGTCGAGTTGGGTCATCTTGACCAACTCCGCCAGATAAGCGTCCACGATGGTAGAAAGGCTGATCTCGTGGATGTCCACCTCTTCACGCATGATCAGGTGCAGGAGGAGGTCGAAGGGTCCTTCATACACAGGGGTTGCCACTTCGATTGCCACGGGTCAATCGTACTTGTCAGGCCTCTGTGAGCCTTAAACCAACCATGCCCCCATGGGCCGAAGGCAGTAGCGTTTCAGCGTGCCTCGCGTCCTTTCTTGTATTCAACCCACCGGTTCGGTCCATCTCGGCAACCATTTGGGAGCTTTGGTCAACTGGGTGTCGGGCCAGCACGACGGAGACGTCTTCCACGGCATTGTGGACCTCCATGCCCTCACCATCACCGAACAGCCTGGAATCCTCGGTCAGACCACGGTGGAATTGGCCGCCATGCTGTTCGCAGTTGGCCTTGACCCTGAAGTTGCCACGGTGTTCGTCCAGAGCCACATCCATGAACACACCGAACTTGCGTGGATCATGGAGTGCACGGTCTCTTTCGGGGAACTCAGTCGCATGACTCAGTTCAAGGACAAGTCAGCCAAGCGTGAAGGCGACTTCATTTCAGCCGGTCTTTTCACATACCCCGCTCTTCAAGCTGCCGACATTTTGTTGTACGACGCGGACGAAGTTCCCGTCGGCGAAGATCAACGCCAACACATTGAGATCACGCGCGACATTGCGATTCGTTTCAACCACCGCTTTGGAGAAACGTTTGTTTTGCCAAAGGCTGTGCATCCAAAGGCTGGTGCGCGAGTCATGGACCTGCAGGACCCCACATCAAAGATGTCGAAGTCCGCTGCCACCGACAATGGACTTGTTTACTTGCTCGACGACAACTCTGTCATTGAGAAGAAGTTCAAACGCGCCGTCACCGACTCAGATGGAGTTGTTGCCTATGACCGCGCCAACAAGCCTGGTGTCTCAAACCTTCTCGATATCTTGTCCGCCGCTACCGGCACACCAGCAGAACAACTTGCTGAGCAGTACAGCCAGTACGGACCGTTGAAGAAGGACACCGGCGATGCTGTCATCGCACTCATCGACCCCATTCGAACTCGCTACTTCGAGTTAATGAATGACAAAGGCGAACTTGCACGTTTGCTGAAGATTGGCAACCAACGCGCTCGTGAAGTGGCGGCCCAAACACTTGATCGTGCTCATCGCGCAATCGGCTTGATGCCACGCATTTAAATTTCGTCGGCTTGCCTCAAGGCAACCATCACAACGTCATCTGCTGATCCACCGATGAGATCTAACGTGCGCTGTTCACTGATCTCTTGCAACATCTGAACCGCAAGATTCTCGTGATCGTGATACATCGCGAATCTGACTCCGCGCGACCCAACCACTGTCGCAACAATACGCAAGAACCAACCCAGGTCCGATGCGGTCTTGCCCACATCGTGCAGAAGCGCTGCAGCTTGTTCCGTTCGCTTTGCGGGTGGATAGAAGCGCATAAAGCGTTCATACACTTGCAGCGAATGTCGCTGGTCACGTGGCGGCATCGACCACCAAATTTCGAATTCTTGCAGCAACAACAAACGTTCGACCCGAGCGACATCAGCACCGGATAACGGATCATTAGAGAACGACGTCACTGCGCGCTTCACGAGGTGCCATATCTTCTTCATCATCCCCTCGCCCTCGGATGCGCTTCGCGATACACACTCCACAAACGGTCTTGTGACACCTTCGTATAAATCTGTGTTGTCGAAATTGTCGCGTGACCCAGCATCTCTTGCACGATACGCAAGTCTGCACCGTGCTCCAGCATGTGGGTGGCACACGAATGACGCAATACGTGTGGTGAGAGTTCCTGAGAAATACCGGCAGCGACACCCGCGTCCCGCACGATGTGCCAGGCCTTCTGACGATTGAGCCGTCGACCCTTGTTCGTCAGGAACACTGCATCACGGTCACCCTGTCGTGCCCAATACTCCGGTGCCAAAGCACCACGTCCGCCAACACCCAGATATGTGCGCAAATGATTCTCAGCGGTACGTCCAAACGGAACAACGCGTTCTTTTGAACCCTTGCCAAACAATCGCACCACACGAGCACTGAGGTCTAAGTCATCAATATTGAGATCGCAGGCTTCAGAGATACGTGCCCCTGTTGCATACAGAAACTCCAACAATGCCCGATCACGAAGCGCCAAGGAATCCTCGCCCACCACCGCAGACAACAAAGATTCCACTTCTGTCAGAGACAATGGCTTTGGCACACCAGTGGGTACTCGCACACCCTCCACTCGCGCCGATGGATTGTCGGGTCGTACATCCTCGGCAACAAGATACGAATGCAGCATGCGCACCGCGGCTAGTCGACGTGCCGTACTGGCGACTGCTTCACCCGTTGCTTGCAGTGCGCGAACAAATGACTCCACGTCATCTTCTTGTGCTTCCACTGCATTGCTCTTTCGCTTCGCAAGAAATTCTTCGTACTTACGAAGATCCCGACGATACGAAGAAATGGTGTTGACAGAACGGCCACGTTCCACTGTCATCCACACAAGGAATGCCTCCGCATCTCGCGAGAGAGGTGCTTGGGGCGCCATGGCCACTACCCCACCAAATGGGGATGACGACGAGCAGCGAGCAATAAACCGAATGCAGATTTTGCATCTTTCAGACGGCCATCATCCACCATCGCCAAAGCTTCCGCGAACGGGACAAGCATTGTTTGCATGGCTTCTTCTTCAGGGCCATGAGGCTGAAACTGTCCTGCAGTGAGACCAGTCGCTAAATACACAATCACGCTGGAATCCGTGACGCCAGGAGAAGAGAGGCACTCCCCCAACATCTCAATTGATGTTGCGTCAAATCCCGTCTCTTCTCGAAGTTCGCGAATCGCTGTTGTCGAAGGATCCTCTCCTTCAATGTCTCGCATACCAGCAGGAATTTCAAGAACGTATTCGTTGAAGCTGGCTCGATACTGCGACACCAGCACAACATCACCCTCATTCGTCACTGCAACCGTCGCGACGGCTCCCGGAGTACTAACAAATGTTCGCTCAAATGATTCACCGCGAGCGCTCTGAACAAAACGACGAAGCAGACGAAACATCGCCCAAGAATGGACAGTGTGAGTTTCCATTTCAACAAACCGATTCTGATTCGGTTCGACTGTCATAACGACTAGGCCGTTGTAGCAGTTGAAGCACCCGCGCGAGCCAGACGCTTCTCGCGATTGACCAATGCGGCACCGATCAATTCGCGGAATAACGGATGCGGACGATCTGGACGACTCTTGAATTCAGGGTGAGCTTGAGTTGCCACCCAATACGGATGATCGCTTAATTCAATGAATTCCACAAGACGCTTGTCAGGAGAATTGCCGCTGAAGACAAATCCGGATTCTTCGAACCGGGCGCGATAGTTGTTGTTGAATTCCCAACGATGACGATGGCGTTCGCTCACAACAGACTCGCCATACGCAGCAGCAACCTTTGTACCTGGCTCAAGAACTGCAAGGTAAGCACCTAAACGCATAGTGCCACCCATGTCGGTGACATCGCGCTGATCATTCATGAGGTCGATCACAGGATTCGTGGTCGCTGGCTCGAACTCAGTGCTGTTTGCATCCGCAAGACCAAGGACATGACGCGCGTATTCAATTGTCATCACCTGCATGCCGAGGCAAATACCCAAGCACGGAACAAGGTTCTCGCGCGAGTACGCAGCTGCCGCAATCTTTCCTTCGATACCACGCTTACCGAATCCGCCAGGGATGATGATTCCGTCGAGACCATCAAGACGACCTGATGCCAAAAGACCTTCGACGTCTTCTGCCTGAATCCAATCAATCTCAACCTTGGCACCGTGATGGAAGCCAGCGTGCTTCAGACTCTCAACGATGGAGAGGTAGGCATCTTGCAGTTCAACGTACTTTCCGATGAGGCCAATACGAACTGGCTTCACCGCGGCGTCGACAAGTGCGACCACTGATTCCCACGAAGACAAGTCAACGTTTGCATCAAGACGAAGAACATCACATGCAACAGTGTCGAGACCTTCCTCATGCAAGATGAGAGGAAGTTCATAGATGTTGCGAGCATCAGCGGCATTGATCACTGCGTTCGGCGCAACGTCACACATGTGAGAGATCTTCCGCTTCAAGCCGGTGCTCAGCGGTTCCTCACTACGACACACGATGATGTCTGGCTGAATGCCACGTGAACGCAACTCCGTCACGCTGTGCTGGGTTGGCTTGGTCTTCTGCTCTCCACTCGGACCAATAAAGGGCACCAAAGTCACATGCAGGTAACAAACGTTGTCGCGTCCTGCTTCATTGCGGAACTGACGAATCGCTTCCAAGAAGGGCAAAATCTCAATGTCACCAACGGTTCCACCCACTTCCGTAATGACGACATCAGTGTCTTCCGTGGCAATCCGCTTGATACGGCGCTTGATTTCATCAGTGACGTGAGGGATGACCTGAACGGTCTTTCCGAGATAGTCACCACGGCGCTCAGCGGCCAAAACAGCTTGGTAGATGCTGCCGGTTGTCGCGTTCGATGAGCGAGTGAGGTTTTCGTCGATGAAACGTTCATAGTGACCAAGGTCGAGGTCTGTCTCGCCTCCATCGTCGGTCACGAACACTTCGCCGTGCTCGAAAGGATTCATCGTGCCTGGGTCGATGTTGATGTACGGATCAAGTTTTTGCATTGTGACCCGAAGACCACGCATCTTGAGCAAACGACCAAGTGACGATGCTGTCAAACCTTTTCCAAGGGAACTTGCAACGCCACCCGTCACGAAAATGTGCTTTGGCATTGCTTCTCCCGCCAGGTCTAAACCGCTAACGGGATTTCAGCATAACCGATAACGGTGACTGCCCGAGAATCCCCTAGCGGGCCTTCCCTTTGCCCTTTTTGGGTGCACCTACAACAACGCTGAGTGACGACAAAAGGTCGCGTGCATGGGCAATGGCGGAATCATCAGCCACCCCGCCAGAGAGCATGCGAGCAATTTCCGCTGCACGGTCTTCTTCTTTCACAACGGTTGCCGACCCATAGGTTCGATTCGACCTGACGGTTTTCGATACCGAGATCTGCTGATGAGCAGAAGCACCCACTTGCGCAAGGTGCGTGACCGCAAAAACCTGATGTCCTTGTCCTAATTCCCGCAACGCAGACGCAACAGCAACGGCCGCCGCACCACCGATACCTGCGTCCACCTCGTCGAAGACCATGGTGGCAGGGTCACCCGTCAGCACCAGTCGCAACGACAACATCACACGGGCCAATTCACCACCACTCGCCACCTTCGTGAGCGGCTGAGGTGCACTACCGGGGTTTGCGGCCAACATGAACACCACAGATTCACCAGCTGGGTCAGATTCGGCGTCGCCCACAGAGACCTGCACCGTGGCGTTGGGCATGGCTAACTGCTGCAATCGTGCTTGCACTGCCTTACCCAGAGCGGGAGCTGACTTTCGACGCTGATCCCCCACCTTCAACTGAGCCACACGCAATGTTGCCAAGGCTGCTTTCTTGGAAGATTCCAGTTCCTGCACCCGCTCGGCATATCCCGTCAATTCATCGAGTCGAGTACGAGCTTCCACTCCGAATGCCATGACATCTTCGAGAGAATCGCCGTACTTGCGCATGAGATCGCGCAATGCCTGACGACGTAGACGAATGAATTCCAGACGTTCAGGGTTCTCCTCGGTGCCCTCAGCAGCAGTGCGTAAGAGATGCGCAACATCTTCTGCCTCGGCCATCAATGCATTTAAACGATCAGAAGTGTTCGACATCGACGAGACGATGCCAAGAACTCGAATGGCTTCACCAATTTTCTCGATGGCCGCACCATCGTCAGACAAGAGCGAGGATGCTTTCCATAACGATTCCTGGTGACGGACAATGTCGGCCAAGGAGTCTTCTTCTTGAGACAACTCAACGTCTTCAGTAGGACTACTAATAGCTACCGTCTCGATTTCTTCACATTGAAATGCAAGAAGATCCAATTCGCGAGCACGGGACTTTTCATCGCCACCTAAAGCGGCCAACATTGCGTCAATCTGCGTCACTGCTTCGCGTGCTTCACGCAATTCAGTGAGATCAATGCCTGCGAAGGTATCTAATGATTCGCGCTGCACCGCTGCCGTCAGAAGTCTCTGATGCGCATGTTGTCCGTGGATGTCTACCAACTCTTCGCCGAACTCGGAGAGAGACGCCACCGTGGCCATACGACCGTTGATGTATGCACGGCTTCGACCTTCGCGATGAATGGTGCGAGCAAGAATGATTTCCTCTTCCTCGCCATCTGCACCAGCACGAACAAAACGTGCTTCCACATGGGCTTCATCGGCACCGTCTCGAATCACAGAGGTTTCTGCACGTCGACCGCAGACCAAATTGATGGCTTCCACCAACATCGTCTTACCGGCACCTGTTTCACCGGTAAACGCTGTGAATCCGTTCTGGAAAGAAATTCGTGACGACTCAATAATGCCGAGGTTCTCAATCGAAAGTTCGACCAACATCAGCGATCACTCAGTCCGAACTTAGTTTTCAAAATCTGATGGAATCGACGCTCTTCGAATCTCATGAACTTGGCCACCTCTTCTGCTGCTCGCACCTCAACAACATCTCCTGGATGCAATGTGTGCACGAGATCACCGTCGGTGGCAACGTTGACTTGACGATGACCAAGAATTTCAACGCGTGCAACTTCATTTCCGTCAAGCACAACAGATCTGTCAAACAACATGTGTGGCGAAACCGGAGTAATCAACATCGCTCGCAGTCGAGGCGAAAGAATCGGCCCGCGCGCAGACATCGAATAAGCAGTAGACCCCGTCGGTGTTGCAATGATGAGACCATCGGCGGCGTACGTCGTGAATGGCGCTTTATCAATATCGACTCCAAGACGAACGGTGTGCCCCGTCTCGCGCTTTTCAATCACAACTTCATTGAGAGCAAGAACATTGGCAAGTCGAGCGCCTTTCGACCAGATGGCGACTTCCAACAGCATGCGGTTATCGAAATGGAAGTCCTTCCCCTCGGTGCCGGTGCGCCAGGCGTCGAGTGAATTGATCAGCGCTTCTGCTTCCACTGCAGCGAGATATCCGAGTGTTCCGAGATTGACGCCGATGATGGGCACTTGACGACCTGCCAACGTGCGCACTGCACGCAGCATGGTGCCGTCACCACCAACAGAAACAAGGACATCAACATCACCTGCATCCCCAGGAAGTACATGAGGAGAATTGACCGCTGCAACATCAGACTCATCGACAACCGTGCCAATACCGTGCTGGAGAGCCCACTGCGCCACCTGGCGCGCTACCTCTAGCGCATCCGGCCGGAACCGGTGGACAGCAATGCCAATACGAGTCATGACTCACAACCTACGGAAGAGGTGCGGCATTCGACGAACATCAAGAACTCCGTATTGCCTTCAGCACCCTTAATGGGCGACTCAATGACACCCAGCACCTGCCCATCAAGGCTTTCCACGCATTCCTGGACAGTCTTGATGGCCTCAGCATGGATCTCTGGGTCCGTAATGACGCCCTTGCCCTTCGATACTTCAACACGACCAGCTTCAAACTGGGGCTTTACTAAAAGGGCCATTTGAGGAATGGGGAAACCATCCTCTGGGGACATCACCGACATCAGAGCCGGCAGCACTTTGGTCAGAGAAATGAAAGACAAATCGGCAACCAATAAAGAACAAGGAAACGGGAGATCTTCTGGCGCAATCTCGCGAACGTTGACTCCGTCACGCCACTCCACACGAGCATCGGCCTTGATGCGTTCATGCAATTGGTTACGTCCAACGTCAACTGCGAACACCCTTCTGGCACCACGCTGCAGAACACAATCAGTAAAGCCACCGGTCGAAACTCCGGCATCCATCACTGACCGTTGAGACACATCAATGCCAAAGCTGTCCAACGCATGTGACAACTTTTCGCCACCACGACTAACGAACTTCTTCTCAACAACAACATTGATGGGCTCGTCTGCGGCAACCATTCGCGAGGGCTTATCTGCAAAGGCACCGGACACGGTGACATGACCTGCATCAATCAATCGAGATGCCTCGGAACGACTCTCTGCGAGACCTCTTTTCACAAGAGCAGCGTCAAGTCGCATTCGCACACTCACATCGTACTCGGGCTACTTCGCTGCGATCAGTTGTTCAACAGTCGATCAGCAACACCTGCGAGAGAATCTTCCACAATTTCGGCATCAACACCGTCCGCTGATGGCGTCATTCCGCTGAGAACCAGCGCGAAAGAACAACCGATTGTTCGAGCAAAGGCACCATCGGTGGCAGGCATGTCCCCGACCATCACCATTTCTTCTGCCGTCACTCCAGGGCACATCGCGTACACAAGTTCTGCCATAGGCAGATGGGGCTTCCCTGTCACCAACGCTTGTGTACCCGTCGTCTTTTCCACCGCCGCCAAAATTGCACCGCCGCCAGGAATCGGACCTGTTGGCGTTGGATAATTCGGGTCGTTATTAGATCCAATCAACGTTGCACCACCGCGCACAGCCGTCAACGCATCGGCGAGAACCTGAAAGTCGAACTCACGATGAAATCCGACCACCACTGCATCGAATGGCCCTGTTGCACCGCGCTCGACATACGGAACCACAACCTGCGCCCCCGCCGATTCAATCTCTTCAATGAGGCCCTCTCCGCCACACACCATCACACGCCAACCAGCCTGGATTGCCGTGCCTGCCGACATCGCCGACGTGACGACGTCTCCTTCGGCATCGATACCAATGCGACCCAAAGCCTCGACCTGCTGCTGACGAGTGGAGAACGAATTATTCGTGACGAACAGAACACGGATGCCACCGGCGCGCATCCGCGCAATGGCTTCGACTGCCCCAGCAATGGGTTCGTGAGCCAGCCACACCACCCCGTCAAGGTCACAGAGAACAACTTTGGTGGAAAGGGTTTTGCTCATTGCCTCTAATCCTGCCACCCTTGTAGCCGTGCCACGATTCGAACCATTTCCCGCCCTTCGCTACTCCACCAGCGCGAATACCGACATCACCTCTTTAACCTCCGCCCCATACGACGTTTTCGACGAGGATCGTCGCGGCGAATACGCAGCGATGAACGCCAACAATGTCGTTCTCGTTGACTATCCCATCGAAGCCGACGGAGCTGGTCGCTACGAACAGAGCGCAACTGTCCTTCAATCTTGGATTGCAAATGGAATCGTGGTTCAAGATTCGTCACCGACGTTTTCCATCTACCGAATGACATTCACAGACGATGCCGGACGCCAACGCACCACCGTCGGCGTGATCGGTGCATTGGAAGTAGTTGATGAGGGTGCAGGTGGAGTTCTTCCCCACGAGCGCACCACACCGAAGGCAAAGACAGATCGACTCGACCTCACTCGAGCAACTCAGGCAAACCTCAGCCCCATCTGGGGCCTTTCTCTCACTGCAGGTCTCACTGATGCATTGGTCGAACCAGCAACTGTGGTTGCTCAGTGCACCGACGAAGAAGGTGTGCTTCATGTTCTTGAACGTGTCGAGGACCCCGCACGAATTGCTCGTATCTCTGAGCTCGTTTCTTCGAACCCCGTTCTCATTGCTGATGGCCACCACCGTTATGCGATCAGTCGTACGTATCGAGATGAAGTGCGTGCGAACGGCGGTCCAGTCGATGCCGAACTCACCATGACATACGTCGGCGAATTGGTACAGGAGCAACTCAGTGTTGCTGCAATTCATCGCCTGTACGACATTTCACCACAGGCGCTGTTGAATGCGCTCGAACCGTTCTACACATCCTCCGATGCAGGGGCCGTTGGACCGCACACCATTAGCGAAATGGACGCGAAGGGAAGTTTGTGCCTGGTTTCGCCAGACGGCACCGGTACGTATCTCACACCAAAGGAAGATGCATTGGCCAGCGTTCGCGCTCTCGATAGCTCACGCTTGGAACACGCATTGAACGGCACCGAACACACGGTGTCCTATCAGCATGGCGTGAAGGAGATTCTCGGAAAAGTCTCTAGTGGCGCATACGGCGCGGCAATTCTTATTCGACCAGTGTCACTACAAGAGATTCGTCGAACAGCAGACACAGGCGAACTGATGCCACCAAAGTCAACATTCTTCACACCAAAACTGCGAACAGGAATGGTGATGCGCCCCTTGCGTTAGGGGCGACACATCACGTATTTGAAGCGGCGCAGATGCTTGCAATCGAAGCATCAAGTGCAGCGTTGAACTCTGCGTCTGATTGCTTTGCAGAGAGACCTTCAGTCAAAGCACGCGAGAAGCTTGCAATGACACCCTTGTTGCGAGACAAACGAGCATTGGATTCTTCACGGCTGTAACCACCGGACAAGGCGACGACACGAAGCACACTTGGGTGAGCAACAAGTTCGCTGTAGAAACCATCAGTTTCAGGAAGAGTGAGCTTCAACATCACTGGCTGGTCTGCTGGCTGCTTGTTCAGTTCTGCAAGAAGAGCTTCCTTCAAGATGACTTCTGCCTCTGCCTTGCTGGGGCTATTGATGTCAACTTCAGGTTCGATGATGGGAATAAGGCCTGCGGCAAGAATCTGACGACCTACTTCGAACTGTTGAGCGACAACAGCTTCGATGCCAGCCTTGTTTGCAACCTTGATAACAGAGCGCATCTTGGTTCCGAAGATGCCATTTGCAACAGCCTTCTTCAACAACGCATCGAGATCTGGGTTCGGCTTCATGACCTGAACACCATTGGCCTCGTCTGCAAGACCCTTGTCGATCTTCAAGAATGGAAGAACCTTCTTCACATTCCACAAGTAGGACGCAGCGCCAACACCTTCCACCTGGCGATCCATGGTGCCTTCGAAAAGAATTGCGCCAAGAACACGATCACCGCCGAAGACAGGGCTTGTCATCATGCGGCTACGCATGCCATGAATGAGATCAAACATCTGCTCGTCACCGGAGTACTCGTTTTCCTCGATGCCGTACAGCATGAGTGCCTTTGGAGTGCTTCCACCGCTCTGATCGAGTGCGGCGATGAAGCCTTTGCCGGAGCGCATATGTTCGACTTGTTCGCTATTCATGACGTGTTGTTCCCTTTCGTCGGGGACAACACTAGTCAGACATCGAGAAACGCAAGAAGATTCGTCGTGGCCTTTCCTACTGCTTTTCGCACCTGTGCCCGACGTCTCATCGGTATCACTGCATCGGCCACCACTTCGGTACGGCTTGTCACCGACGAACCCGAACGGAAGAATCGGCGACGAACAAGGCCGACCACACATACTTCAGCGCCAACGACTGCAATTTCGGTCTCCCCTTCCAAGGACACCGGAACCGAGACTCGCCCTGAGTCTGTCACCGTGGCGATATCGAACGTAGAGACCACTGAACCAGACGGAAGCTCCCGGCTGACCGGAGGCGACGTGACCTCACCCATGAGGACCACGATGTTGATGTTGTCGACTTCATCGACTGCAATAGCTGACATATTTCCCTTTCGCTATGAAAGGGATGTGGACGGCTACGCGCCGAGTGTGGCGAGTCTTTCTGCGACGTCGACGAACTGACGGTCGTGCAGAGCAATGCGTTCGAAGAACTGTCGCGCCTTAATGACGTTGCCTTGCTTGTCGTAGATGTCAGCAATCACGAACCACTGACGAAGGTGATATTCGGATGGACGTTTGAGGTCACCGGCGGCCTTCTCCATTAGCGCGTGAGCTTCCTCGTACAACTTGCGATCTGACAGTGAACCGGCCATCACAATGCGACCTTCAGCAAGAAGCTCAGGGTGTGGAGATGCTTCAGCAAGTTCACGCCAGTACTTCTCCACCATCTGATGGTTACCCAATGCACGATGGCAGTCCTGGATCACAGCGTGATTGAAAATCCAATCAGGGTTCTGCGAAACAGCAGTTTCAAGTTCAGTGAGAGCGCGCTTCCACTGGCCTGCGCGATACAGACACAAGCCGAGCATTTCGTGCACTGCAGAAACGTCGGAATATTCCTTCGCCATTGGATTCAGAATCTTGCGTGCATCCTCATAACGATGCGCTTCAAAAGCCTGCAGAGCAGCGTCATAACGCTTCAACGCACGAACTGATGCACGTGTGCCCAATGCACGCTCGAACTCTTCGACAACCGAATCAAGTGCGCGGACTTCTTTACGTCCACCCTTTTGCGCGCGACCTGTACCGCGTGCACGAATTCCTTCGGGACGGCGAATAGGACGCGTGGAACCTTCATCGACCCAGATTTCGCTGGTGCGATCTGGAGGACCAGACATCTCTCCAGAGGTCTGACGACCTCCGGTGCGCGACTTCACTTCATCAGAACGACGCTGTGCTGCAGTGCGAGTGTCTTCACGACGGGGACGATCTTCATCAAAATGACGAGGGCGATCATCACGACCGAAGCGACCGCGAGGTGGACGACCTCCGCGGTCATCATCACGACGCGGGCGGTCATCGCGGTCAAAGCGGCCACGAGATGGACGATCATCATCACGGCGAGAAGCACGATCATCACGATCAAAGCGGCCACGAGATGGACGGTCGTCGTCACGACGAGGGCGGTCATCGCGGTCAAAGCGGCCACGAGATGGACGATCATCATCACGGCGCGGTGCACGGTCGTCACGGTCGAAACGACGTGGGCGGTCGTCGCGGTCGAAACGGCCACGAACCGGGCGGTCACCATCGGGACGAGGGCCACGACTCGGGCGATCATCACGATCAAAACGGCGCGGACGATCATCATCACGACGCGGGCGGTCATCGCGGTCAAAGCGACCACGAGCTGGACGGACGTCATCGCGGCGAGGACCACGGGAAGGGCGATCATCATCACGACGTGGACCTCGGGAGAAACCGCCACCGCGCGAAGCACCGGCGCCTCGAGGGGCTGCTCCCCTGCTGGGTCGACCTGAATTGCTATCGCGACGTTCTGACATAGGCGCGCAAGGCTAGCGAGGAAATAACAAATTACCTTAGAAACAGAACAAGCCCCAATCCCATAAAGGGATCGGGGCTTGTTCCTCGAATAAATCTGGCGACGACCTACTCTCCCAGGGGGTCTACCCCCAAGTACCATCGGCGCTGACAGGCTTAACTTCCGTGTTCGGAATGGGAACGGGTGTGACCCTGTCGCTATGGTCACCAGAAATCAGTTGTCAATGTGGCAATAACCCCACAAGGACTCCAGAGCAAGCACGAGCATAAATTTCAAAATAAAGCCCTCGGCCGATTAGTACCGGTCAGCTGAGCGCGTTACCGCGCTTACACTTCCGGCCTATCAACGTGGTGGTCTAGCCACGGGCCTTACCAGGTTAACCCTGTGAGAGTCCTCATCTTTGAACGGGTTTCCCACTTAGATGCTTTCAGCGGTTATCCCTTCCGGAGGTAGCTAATCAGCCATGCCCTTGGCAGGACAACTGACACACTAGAGCTCCGTCCATCCCGGTCCTCTCGTACTAGGGATAGCTTTCATCAAGACTCTTCCGGCTGCGGAGGATAGGGACCGAACTGTCTCACGACGTTCTGAACCCAGCTCGCGTACCGCTTTAATGGGCGAACAGCCCAACCCTTGGGACCTGCTTCAGCCCCAGGATGCGATGAGCCGACATCGAGGTGCCAAACCTTCCCGTCGATATGGACTCTTGGGGAAGATTAGCCTGTTATCCCCGGGGTACCTTTTATCCGTTGAGCGACCACGCTTCCACACGCAATGGCCGGGTCACTATGCCCTACTTTCGTACCTGCTCGACCTGTCAGTCTCGCAGTCAAGCTACCTTGTGTCATTGCACTCGACGACTGATTGCCAACCAGTCTGAGGTAACCTTTGGGCGCCTCCGTTACTATTTAGGAGGCGACCGCCCCAGTCAAACTACCCGCCTGACGCTGTTCCTGAACCAGATAATGGTCCAAAGTTAGAGATCCGTCATACACAGGGTGGTATTTCAACGTTGACTCCACAAATGCTGGCGCACCTGCTTCAAAGTCTCCCACCTATCCTACACAATGCAGGACAAATCTCAACATCAAGTTATAGTAAAGGTCCACGGGGTCTTTCCGTCCTTCCGCAGCTAACGAGCATCTTTACTCGTACTTCAATTTCGCCGGGTCTATGGTTGAGACAGTGGGGAAGTCGTTACGCCATTCGTGCAGGTCGGAACTTACCCGACAAGGAATTTCGCTACCTTAGGACCGTTATAGTTACGGCCGCCATTCACTGGGGCTTAGGTTCACAGCTTCGTCTTACGACTAACCGTTCCCCGTGACCTTCCAGCATTGGGCAGGCGTCACAGCGTATACAGCGCCTTGCGGCTTCGCACGCTGCTGTGTTTTTGGTAAACAGTCGCTACCCCCTGGTCTGTGCCACCCACTCACGCTCCAGACGTATGTCCTTCACGCTAATTGGGTCCTCCTTCTTCCGAAGTTACGGAGGTAATTTGCCGAGTTCCTTAACCATAGTTCTCCCGATCGCCTTAGTATTCTCTACTCATCCACCTGTGTCGGTTTGGGGTACGGGTACCGCAATAACTCACTACTGGACTTTTCTTGGCAGCGTGGAATTAGTGACTTCGTCTAAACGACTCGGCATCGTGTCTCGGCCTTAACGGACAAACTTTCATCGGTCCGGCCTACACACTTACCCGGGGACAACCATCGCCCCGGTTCACCTATCCTTCTGCGTCCTCCATTAGTTACCCGCCACCAGCTAGGTGGGTTCGCCCGAAGGCAGCCCCCACGTCACCAATTTTGGGCTTGACGCGATTGCGGTAGTACTGGAATATCAACCAGTTGTGCATCGATTACGCCTTTCGGCCTCACCTTAGCTCCCGACTTACCCTGGGAGGATTAGCCTTCCCCAGGAACCCTTGGATTTACGGCGGAGGGGTTTCTCACCCCTCTCTCGCTACTCATGCCTGCATTCTCACTTGATGGAACTCCACGCCGGGTTCTCCCGCCGCTTCAATGCACCATCAACGCTCCTCTACCGATCCATATTGCTATGAATCCCGTAGCTTCGGCTCTGTACTTGAGCCCCGTTGAATTGTCCGCGCAAAATCACTCGACCAGTGAGCTGTTACGCACTCTTTTAAGGGTGGCTGCTTCTAAGCCAACCTCCTGGCTGTCTATGCAATTTCACATCGTTTTCCACTTAGTACAGAATTAGGGGCCTTAGCTGACGATCTGGGCTGTTTCCCTTTCGACCAACGAAGCTCATCCCCCGTGGTCTCACTGCCGTGCTCTGGAGTACCGGCATTCGGAGTTTGGCTGGGTTCGGTAATCTTGTAGGACCCCTAGCCCATCCAGTGCTCTACCTCCGGTACTGAACGCACGACGCTGCACCTAAATGCATTTCGAGGAGAACCAGCTATCGCGAAGTTTGATTGGCCTTTCACCCCTATCCACAGGTCATCCCCGCCATTTTCAACTGACGTGGGTTCGGTCCTCCACGGGGTCTTACCCCCGCTTCAACCTGCCCATGGATAGATCACTTCGCTTCGGGTCTATAGCATGCGACTAAAACGCCCTATTCAGACTCGCTTTCGCTCCGGCTTCCCATCTCTGGTTAACCTCGCCACATACCATAACTCGCAGGCTCATTCTTCAAAAGGCACGCCATCGTGGCCCTTACGGACGACACTCTGACTGTTTGTAAACCAACGGTTTCAGGTACTATTTCACTCCCCTCCCGGGGTACTTTTCACCTTTCCCTCACGGTACTGGTTCACTATCGGTCGACTAGGAATACTTAGACTTACGGGGTGGTCCCCGCAGATTCACGCGGACTTGCTCGGTTTCCGCGTTACTTGGGATGGGTCTGAGAGATTGCGTGTGTTTCGTGTACGGGGCTTTTACCCACTACGGCCGAACTTTCCAGATCGGTTCCACTACACAGCAATTTGGTAACTCTCTGCTATTTCAGGTGCAATAGCTAGACGTCCCACGACCCCGTGATGGCAACGCCACCAGGCTTTAACACCATCACGGTTTAGTCTGTTGCCTTTTCGCTCGCCGCTACTCAGGCAGTCGAGTTTTCTTTCCTTTCCTCGGGTTACTGAGATGTTTCAATTCACCCGGTTCCCTCTACCTGCCCTATTTTTTCAGGCAGGAGTAACACTCCATAATGAGTGCTGGGTTTCCCCATTCGGACATCCACGGATTAACGCTAGGTAGACAGCTACCCGTGGCTTTTCGCAGTCGCCCACGTCCTTCATCGGTTCTAGTCGCCAAGGCATCCACCGTTGGCTCTTTGTAGCTTTATAATTAAAGAAATTAAGATGCTCGTGCTTGCTCTGCAGTTCTCAAGGGGCCAATCAACGCGAGAAACATCTACCGGAGTGGATGTCTCGATCACGGAGACCATAGAGGAACGTCGAAACGTTCATAAAGAGGGATAACTCCCTCAAAACAGAAGAGAATACTACGTCAGTTAGTGACTCATTGGAGGAAGTAAACCTCAACCCCAATGGCTGTGTAACTGACACGACAGTGCACCAACAGGTGTGTCCGAAACGCATCCGTGGAACGGATGAACGTTTTGGAAAGCACTCCTTAGAAAGGAGGTGATCCGGCCGCACCTTCCGGTACGGCCACCTTGTTACGACTTCACCCCAATCACCGACCCCACCTTCGACGGCTCCTTCCTTTCGGTTAGGCCACCGGCTTCGGGTGTTGCCGACTTTCGTGGTGTGACGGGCGGTGTGTACAAGGCCCGGGAACGTATTCACCCCGGCGTGCTGATCCGGGATTACTAGCAACTCCAGCTTCATGAAGGCGAGTTGCAGCCTTCAATCCGAACTGAGACCGGCTTTATGGGATTCGCTAAACCTCGCGGTTTCGCAGCCCTCTGTACCGGCCATTGTAGCGTGTTTGCAGCCCTAGACATAAGGGGCATGATGACTTGACGTCGTCCCCACCTTCCTCCGAGTTGACCCCGGCAGTCTCCTACGAGTCCCCACCATTACGTGCTGGCAACATAGAATAAGGGTTGCGCTCGTTGCGGGACTTAACCCAACATCTCACGACACGAGCTGACGACAGCCATGCACCACCTTCATTGAGCCCCGAAGGACACCACATCTCTGTGGCTTTTCCCAATGATTTAACCTAGGTAAGGTTCTTCGCGTAGCATCGAATTAAGCAACACGCTCCGCTGCTTGTGCGGGCCCCCGTCAATTCCTTTGAGTTTTAGTCTTGCGACCGTACTCCCCAGGCGGGGCACTTAATGCGTTAGCGACGGCGCGGATC